>JAHEYW010000150.1 GCA_023251395.1 Bacteroidales bacterium | reverse complement strand
CCTTCAGTTGGAAGGTGCAGATGTTTATATGTCAGCATTTGCGAATATGAAACATTTTGATTTCTTCAAGGACTTCCAGAACTGGTTTGTTCCGTATTTTCCTGAGCATGAGGCTGTTGATACTATTTTTAGTGACGAAATTCTGGGACCCGGGACAAATGACCTGGCAGAAGCATTATATAAGACTCCATTTATCTGCAATTCAGACAAATATTCTCTGCTACTGAATCTGAAATACTTACCATCATCACAGAAAACAATGATGCTGAAAGTGTTCAGGATGGAACTGGACGGTCTTGAACAGATTGGAGCCGAGGAGACAGGTACAGATCCTTATAAAACTTTCAGGACTTTTGCCACTCAATATCTTCAGGATCTCTATAGATTTTTCAAACTATCACCATACAAAAAGGAATTTGAGGATATTTTCAGCGCGAAGCTTGATATTTACAATTCCGAATTCTTCAGGCTGTCATGCCACACCGCTGAAACAGAGACAGCACTTTCTGACTACTTCTTCAGCAAGAACTATTATTCGGATGCTCTCGATCTTTTTCTTAAACAGGTTAACGAACGACCTGATGATGCTCAGCTTTATGAGAAAATAGGGTATTGTTACGAGGTTGAGGAACTATTTGAAGAGGCATTAAAGTATTACAAGAGATCCGAGTTGATCGATCACAAATTATGGACCGTAAAGAAGATTGCATATTGCCTGCGGAAACTTGAAAGGAATGAAGAGGCGCTTGATCAGTATCTTCAGGCAGGAGATATTGACCCTGAAAATATTCACACAATGATAATGACTGCTTTATGTTATCTCAACCTGAAAGAGTATGATTCAGCATTGCAGTATTATTTCAAAGTGGAATATAAGGAACCAGGCAATATTAAGGTTCTCAGACCCATTGCCTGGTGCTACTTTGCATTGGGAAGGCTTGATGATTCTGAAAAATATTATGAGAAGCTCTCAGGTGAAAAGCTTACTGCAAATGATCTAATAAATAAAGGTCACCTTGCGTTGTGCGAGGGAAAGAAAAAAGAAGCAGTTGAATTTTATAAACAAAGTCTGATAAGTGGTGAAATATCCAGGGATGATTTCCTGAGTATCTTTTCTGAAGATAAGCCGTTGCTTGTTTCGAATGGAGTTAACCCCGAGGATATTCCTATTCTCCTTGACTATTTATTCTTTATTGTCCTGTAATCTTGCAGTATCTCTGTGATCTTCCATTTGTCTGCCAGGTCCACGGAATGGCTGACGTCTGTCCATATTTGGTGGTCCCATTCTACGGTTGTCTCTGAAATCTGAAGAATCCCTTTGTCCAAGTCTGCCACTACGGATCATTTCCATCCTTTTATTTTCCATATCCTTAAGTCTTGCCAATTGTTCACTGGTAAGATTTGGTTCAAGTTCTTTCCAGAATTCCTTCATTGTAGAATCTAGCTTACGTCTGATATCATTCTGAAGGTCTCCGTTTACTTTGCCATATTTTGTAAGAAGATTATCGATGGTTTCCTTTTGTTTCTCGTCAGGCTTAATAACTTCATAAAACCCGTTTCTGAACCGCTCTTCTGAAAAGAACATCCTCACAGGTTTCAGTCTGTTATACCTTATCTGTGCAGATGTCAGAATTCCCAGGATAAATCCAATAATAAGTGTAATAACAATAATTATAACTGGTTTTGCCTTCATCGTGTCACTATTAATTTCCGGTCAGCATACAAACTATACTTTCATTATAACTATCACTTAGCCCAAAAACTGAATTGATTGATAGGGAACCTTCGGTAAGAAAGATTGAAATAAGCATAATAATTATTGCTGCGGCTCCGGTCAGTGCAATCCTGTAGAACACTGTGTTCATTGATCTCACAAGCTCAACCTCACGGCGAACAGTTAAAGAAGCAGAGTAGATTTTATCAATGACTTTATCATGAAAACCATTGCCAAAGGAATAATTTACTCCTGATTCCTCAAGTTCATTCATTATGGCGGATGTGTCTTTTTCCGCTGATAATGATTCAATTATTAATTCTTTAACCCTAATTGGTTTCATCTTATGATAATTTATTTAAAATATCCCTTAATTGTTCCTGGGCTCTTGACAACCTTGAAAGAACCGTTCCCAGTGGAAGGTCCAGAATCTCAGCTGTTTCTTTTGTTGAATAACCCTGTAGCATTCTCATAGTCAGGATTATCCGGAATTTTGGTTCGAGTTTCGCAAGAGCTTTGTTAACCAGCTCCTTAGCATCACTTCTGTTTTCATGATCTTGATCAGCTACCTCAAACTCATACATTTCAGCGTTGCCTTTCTGTGAAAACATGGAAAAGAACCTTTTTCTTCTTTTAATTTCATTCAGTGTAAGGTTGACTGCAATTTTCTGAATATAAGTTGAAAGTTTTGCCTCACCTCTGAATTCTGACAGGGAGTAATATAGCTTGATAAAAACCTCCTGCCCAATATCTTCTGAGAATACTGAATCGCCAAGCATCCCTTTTACGGTACGCGCTACCATGTTCTGGTACCGGTCTACAATCTGAGAGAAGGCATTTTTATCTCCATCAATTGCAGCTCTTACCAGCTGGTTTTCATCAAGGTTGCTGTACGACTCCTTAACCATGCATTAGACAATTAATGTGGGCTTAATATTCCGCTTTGTTAAAATTTATTAACAATAATTTCAAATAAATATGGCTTTAGATAAACAATAAATTCTCATGTATCTAATTATCTATTAGTTACACTACTATCATCTATTAACTTTATATCCATATCATTTGTATATTTTATCAGATAAAGCTTCTGATTTTCAAATCCGCTTCCTTCATTTATCCTTCTGAACCTGAAAGATGTCATCAAAAGATCCGGGTTATGGATATCAGGGTCTGAAATGAAATTCTTCCCATGAATGGTCAGACCACTCAGGAAATAATATAATATATCGTATCCTTCCCATGCAAAACTTCCTTCTGCCGGTTCAGTAAGGAATTTCTCACGGAAAGATTTGTTAAAGTTCTTTACGTCACTGGCATTGTAATTTATCCAGAAAGGTGTATATAGCTCTATACCAAGATCATAATAATCTTTCCAGTCCTCATTATCAAGCTCACGTATAACCGGGTAACCCATTACATGAATATCGAAATCCTTTGATAATGTTTTCAGATTAGCAATACACTCGCTAATCATAGGAGGATCTTCTGAAGCCAAAATAACGAAGTTACCTGTCTGATTTGAAAGAGCATGTTCAAGTCTGTTAATTGAATCTTCAACAAGAGCTGATCTGCTATAGAAAATGAACTCTTTGAATTTTATATCCTCATAGGGTATTTTGGTCGTTAACGACCTGAAGATTTTCCTCTTGAACAAATCAATCTCAGGATCGACATGCAATGAATCCGAATGGATGAATACAAAGTTATTGCCAGTGTAGTTGATAAGCCGTCTTGCAATCTGATCCTGAGCAACTTCCACAGATGGGTTTACCTTGTAAAGAAATGGGTTATTATTGAGCGGGGCATTTGACATCAGGGGAACAGGTGAAACAACCGGAACATTAATAGTATTTGCATAAGAAGCCACAATAGAAAGACTACTTGAATATACCGGACCTATTATAAGATCCATATCTTTCAGGCTGCCTGATTCTATCAGCCTTTTAACTTCCATGGTATCGCTTTTAATGTCAAAAACATTTATAGTTATGTTAAGACCAAGTGACCGGAGTGTATCAGCAGCAATCAACGCGCCCTCGTAGAGTTCGAGAAAATCAAGGCTTTCAGGCAATATCCATTCTTCAGGTCGAGAAATAACCTTTATTACAGGTTTCCCTTTTACGATAGTTGATGAATCGATAACTGCTCTCACCGAATTCTCTTCAAAATTTAACGGAAGCAGAAGAGCCACATTAAAACTACCTTTCAGACTATTTACCCTGGTTATTTCACCTGGTCCCTCAGTTGTCTGGTTAACCGGTTTTCCTGTTTTAAGAACAGGTACACTATCAACTTTGGAGACAGCCTGCTTAGCATTATCAGCGACAATTTGAACAGGCACTCTGATGTATTCGTCAACTCTGGGAAATAAGAGTCCTTTATTTTCACGTCTGAGCTCCTTGACAGTAATTCCGTACTTTTCAGCAATTGAATATAAGTTTTCACCTCTTATTACTTTATGCTGGATTATATTGGTTTCTGGAAGAGGAAGTTTTGATTCAGTTGAGTTAAATTGACGCTTAGGGATTATTATCTCGGAACCTAATGGTAATTTGTTTATTTCCTTCCCGGGATTATTTCGGATGATCTCATCTTCCGATACTCCATACTTCTTTGAGAGTGCGAAAAGAGTTTCTCCGGCTGCAAGCTTATGATAATTGAAGTTAACATTATCCCTGACTGGTTTCCCGGTTTTTACAGCTACAGGCACCTTTTCTGTTTTCTCAGTCCTGATCGTTTTGTCATTCTTCTCACCAAATGGAATTCTAAGAGACTGGCCTGCTTTAAGCCCTTTTTCGATTACAGGATTCTCCTTTTCAAGTTCCTGAACTGTAATACCGTATGCTCTGGCAATAGAGAATTCTGTTTCTCCCTTCTTGGTGAGATGTATATAGTATTGTTTGCCGGATATAACTACTTTTTCCTTTGATCGTTCAACCACAACCTGAGAAAAGGTACAAAGTGGTAACATTAAAAGAGCAGAATAAATTAAGATGTAAAAATTCCTCCGTTTTACCATAACCGAACGATCAACTTACTAATTTCCTGAAATTAAAATGATTTAAGAAATTTATTGCAATTGGACTCGATCCTTGAAACCACATCTGTGATATCTGCTCTGATAAATTTCTCTCCGGTAATGCTTTCATAAAGTTCAATATATCTTTCAGATACTTCATTAACAAAACTGTCGGTCATCTCGGGAACCTTTTCTCCGGTTCTTCCCTGAAAATTATTTGCCATCAGCCATTCCCTGACAAATTCCTTCGATAACTGTTTCTGAGGCAGTCCTTTGTCAAATCTTTCCTGATATCCTTCGGAATAAAAATATCGTGAAGAATCAGGTGTGTTTATTTCATCGATCAGATATATCCTGCCATCCTTTTTACCGAATTCATATTTTGTATCCACAAGTATAAGTCCATGTTTTTCTGCTATTTCAGTTCCTTTTCTGAATACCTCCATAGTGTATTTCTCAAGCAATCTGTATTCATCTTCAGGAATAAGCCCGCTTTTAATGATCTCATCTGCAGAAATATCTTCATCATGTTTTCCCTGCTCGGCCTTTGTTGTAGGAGTAATTATAGGCTCATCAAATTTCTGATGCTCTTTCATGCCCTCCGGAATAGTAATTCCACAGATCTTTCTTGCACCTGATTTATATGTTCGCCATGAGCTGCCTGTTAAATAGGCTCTTACTATCATTTCAACAGGATAGGGTTCGCATTTATGACCAAAAGTCACATTCGGATCAGGACTTGCAATTTTCCAGTTTGGAATAATATCGGAAGTAGCGTCCAGGAATTTAGAAGCTATCTGATTAAGTACCTGTCCCTTATATGGGATACCTTTGGGCAGAACGACATCAAATGCGGAAATCCTGTCTGACACGATCATTAAGAGATACTTATCATCGATGTTGTAAACATCCCGGACTTTTCCTTTGTAAATACCTTTTTGTCCGGGGAATTTATAATCGGAGCTTAATACGGTTTTGATCATAAACTTATCTTGTTTTTCATATTTCTATTTGACTGAACCATTTTCCTCATTCTCATAAGCTCTCACGATACGTTTAACCAGCTTATGACGAACGATGTCCCTTTCATCAAATTTAATAATTGATATTCCTTCAATTCCATTAAGTATCCTCATTGCCTGAAGTAGACCTGATTCTGACTTTCTGGACAGATCGATCTGAGTGGTATCACCTGTCATAATAAACTTCGAGCTGATACCCATTCTGGTAAGGAACATCTTCAGCTGGCTGATTGTAGCATTCTGTGCTTCGTCAAGAATGACAAAAGCACTCTCCAGGGTCCTTCCCCTCATAAAAGCCAACGGTGCAATCTGGACTGTCCCATCCTCGATCCATGTTTCAAGTCTCTTGAATGGAATCATGTCGTGCAATGCATCATAAAGGGGCTGAAGGTATGGATCAAGTTTTTCCTTCATGTCACCGGGTAGAAAACCTAGTCTCTCCCCTGCCTCTACTGCGGGTCGGGTCAATACTATTTTCTTTACCTCACGGTTTTTCAGCGCCCTTACTGCAAGAGCGATCGAGGTATAGGTTTTTCCAGTCCCTGCTGGACCTTCTGCAATTATCAGATCATTAACTGAGTATTCCTTTACAAGCTGAAACTGATTTACTGTCCTGGCCCTTATTGGTTTACCGCTTGTGCCAAATACAATTACCTCCTCAAAATCTCCATGGGTGGCACTTCTCATATGTTCAGGATCAAGAAAATACTTTTCAATATCCTGTTCATCTAACCTGTTATACTTCCTGTAATACTCTATTATTTCGTTAAATCTCTCAGCGAAAACTACCACCTCTTCCTCCTCACCCATGCATTTCAGTTCATTTCCCCTGGCAACTAATTTTATCTTAGGAAAAAAGCTCTGAATTTTGTCAAGCAGTGAATTGTTTGCTCCGAAAAGGACAACTGGTTCTATATCTTCAAGAATAATTACTATCTCTGTCATTAAACCATTCAAAAAAAGGAGTCGATCAATTAATTAGAACAAAAATATTTAACCTTGTTAGGTTTATAAAAATATTTCCATTGCAGGGTACAAAGTAAGCTTATTTTTCATTAGAAGATTATCTTTGTCTAAAGTTTTTCCTTATGCCGGTTATTACCCTGACAACAGAATGGAAACCAGATGATTTTTATTATGGAATCATCAAGGGAAAACTTTGTTCTATGGCGCCGGGGGTTGTCATTATTGACAATGCCAGTTCGCTTCCTGTTTTCAATATAGCCCATGCGTCTTTTATTGTCAGAAATACTTATATGAATTATCCTGAGGGGTCGGTTCACATCATCTGCGTTCACTCTGAAGGTGGAAAAGGGAAAGGCTTTCTGGCGGTAAAAGCGAAGGGTCATTTTTTTATCGGTACAGACAATGGTATTTTTAATCTCATTCTCAACAGTGACCCGGAAAGTATTGTAAGACTGGAAGACAACGGGAGTAATGATGAACTCGAAATTTTCGCAAATGCAGCTACAGGATTAATTTCCGGAAAAAAGCCGGAGGAATTAGGAACTCCTCTGAAGGATATTGCAGAAAGGGTTCCGTTGAGAGCGACTATCGATAAAGATGTTATCACAGGAAGTATTATTTTCATCGATTCATACGGTAACGCTATTTCGAATATAACACGAGAGATTTTTTACAGGGTTTTCGAAGGCAGAAGATTCCTTATATTGATACAAAGCAATAAAAATCACACTGACCATATATGCACACGATACAGTGATGAACCTGTAGGAGAGTTACTGGCAAGATTCAATTCACTTGATCTGCTGGAGATGTCGATCAATGGTGAAAATGCCTCAGAATTGCTCGGGCTGAGTATCGGCTCTGTTGTAAGAGTTGATCTCGTGACTAAAAAATCACCTGAGGATAAGTTATTCTAAATATTTCTGGAATGGATAAAAATGATGTCAGGCTTGAAGAGTTCAGAAGATTACTCGATATTATTGATGAACTGAGAATGAAATGTCCATGGGACATGAAACAGACGAATGAAAGTCTGAGAAAACTTACAATAGAAGAAACATACGAACTTGCAGAAGCAGTGATTTCAGGAGACGACAGTGGAATCAGGGATGAACTCGGGGATCTGATGCTTCATATTGTGTTTTATGCAAAAATAGGTTCAGAGAAAGGCAAGTTTGATATTGCTGATGTTCTGAAAAGGATAAATGAGAAGCTTATCTACAGGCATCCTCATGTTTTCGGTGATGTTACAGTGAATGGGGCTTCAGAAGTAGAACGAAACTGGGAAAAGCTTAAGATGAATGAAGATCAATCATATAAGCCTGTTCTTTCAGGTGTTCCGTCATCACTTCCTGCAATCATTAAAGCAAACAGAATCCAGGAAAAAGTCCGTGGGGTCGGGTTTGACTGGGAGGAAAAGGAACAGATCTGGGACAAGGTACAGGAGGAACTTGGGGAACTCAGAGATGAAGTCGTTGCAGGAAATACTGAAAACATGGAGTCAGAAATGGGAGACCTTTTCTTTTCACTGATCAATGCATCAAGACTCTATGGCATTGATCCCGAATCTGCTCTTGAAAAAACAAACAGAAAATTCATAAGGAGATTCAATTACCTTGAAAAAGAGACTCTTGCAAAAGGCAAATCTCTCCATGATATGACTCTCGATGAGATGAATGTAATCTGGGAGGAATCAAAAAAGAAGACTGACTTTCTGCCCCCTGCCCCCTAAAGGGGGTTCAAATAAAGTTCAAAAAGGATCTTTCTGGAGATCGTGAATTAGCCCCCCTTCAGAGGGTGAATGACTATTTTATGGCACAATTTGTATATATTATGAGAAAAAGTTTGCCATGGAATTAATCAAAATTATGAAAAAGTTTAATACTCAAAGCAAGTGCATTGCATATCTTGAAA
>JAHEYW010000149.1 GCA_023251395.1 Bacteroidales bacterium | reverse complement strand
AGCCGTATTTACTTAATATTTTCTAATATTAGTCTCATTACATGGCTGATTGCTTTCAAATATTAATGAAAATGACCTTCATAAAGTCTCATTTGCTTATAAGAACTTCATCAGGAATTGTTTCTACAGAATGACATTGTTGTCATTCTGATCTTGCTTAAACAAGTTATTGTAATAAAATGATATTGGATTTATTTGACAGACAACATGTATAAACCGCAACCGTGCCTCCTTATCCACGGTTCAAATGCATCTGAAAATGTACCGATTTTCTTACCGGACCATACATCTGATATTGTAACGGCAGATCCAAATCCAATATCTTTTAATGTGACGGATATTTTAACAGAATCTGGCGGTGCCGGTGAAGAAGCGTCTGGCTTTCCATTGACCATTTTTGGATCTGCAATGTAAAAGAGCGCCAGGTACTTATTACCTGTATCCGGATCTTTTGCTATCCATGCGACTTTATCATCCTGATAGAAAAGCTGCCTATTGTCAATGCAGTCTTTATGAATTTTAAGGACGTTGGGGTTAGTAAGCAATGAAAGTGTAAATTGGTCATTATCAGGTAAATTACCACCAAACATTAGCGGGGACCTGAAAATAGCAAAAAGCGACATAAGTGTATACTGTTCATCCCGGGTGAACTTTGACATCCTGTCATCCCCTCGTTCAGCTCTTATTCCTATGTGTCCAAGTGGCAGCATATCGCCATCAGGCCAGCTTCCTGGCGCAATGTAAGATGCCCATCTGTCAAATACTTTGAACTGTGCCTTTAGTTCTCTCCAGATGTCCCAGAAATCACCAACTGTACGCCACATATTGGCATTTTTCTTTATATGTTCCACCTGACTCACGGGTGTCGGGCCAGGAGAGGTGCTGAGAACGATTTTTCTGCCGGTCTTATCGATGGCTTTCCTTATCATTTCAATTTCCTCGGTATGATACGGTGAGGATAGGTCGTCGATTTTCAGGAAGTCCACCCCCCATGATGCATACAGTTCCATTATTGAATTATAGTATTCCTGACTGCCGGGTTTACCGGCAGTCACAGTGTAATTATCTTTAAGCCAGCTGCACTGGTTTTCTTCAGATGAGATATCTCTCGCTGTAACATTTGTACCTTTTACAGGGAGGTTCTGTTTAACAGCAATTACCGGGACACCTCTCATTACATGAATCCCGAACTTCAACCCTTTGTTGTGTATATAATCAGCCAGAGGTTTGAATCCTGCTCCATTTGAGGCTGAGGGGAATCTGTTTGGTGCAGGCAAATATCTTCCGAATTCATCTATTGAATACTCAGGATTTACCTGATTATAGCCATGAGCCTTGTCGTTTCCAACATACCATCTTATATCAACTACAATGTATTCCCATCCAAATTTTTTTAGAAATTCAGACATGTAATCTGCGTTGGCTTTTACCTCGGCTTCTTTAACGGTAGGTCCGAAGCAATCCCAGCTGTTCCATCCCATCGGAGGTGTTTTTGCCCAGGATCTGAAATCATTCGCCTGTCCATTTATCTTAATAAGGCAAATTGAAACTAGGGCAAATCCAAATAATGTTTTTAATGTTCCCTTCATTTTATATAATCTTAATAAATTTCTGAGCCGTAATTCCTGTCTTGAGTCAACAATGCAACAAGATAATACTATTAAATATATTTTGTGTTCTGCACAAATTTAAATATTTTCATACCAAATTCATTTAATTCAGGTGCATCTAATTCTCAAACCTTTATGGAAAAAAAGCTAGCTATCGGGGTCGACATTGGAGGAAGTCATATTATTTGTGCTGCTGTTGATCTTGAGTCAGCATGTGTTTTAAAAGAGACTTGTGCAGTTAAGCCTGTGAATAACCAGGCATCAGCAACATCAATAATGTCAATCTGGGCCTCATGCCTTGGAGAAGTGCTTGAGATGGTTCCGGTGGACCAGGTTCTTGGGGTAGGTGTTGCTATGCCAGGTCCGTTTGATTATCTAAATGGGATCTGTCTTATTCGGGGTGTGGCAAAATATGAGAATCTTTACGGTTTTAACATAGGTGATGCAATTGTAAGCAGTCTTGATGTTCCTGATAATTTCAAGGTCAGATTTATAAATGATGCATCGGCTTTTGCCGTTGGTGAAGCCTGGGCTGGAAAGGCTTCCGGAGTGAAAAGATCAGTTTCAATCACTCTTGGGACTGGTTTTGGCTCTGCATTCATTGAAGATAAAATACCTGTCTGTGATGGACCTGATGTACCGGCAAGAGGTTGTGTCTATCATCTTCCATTCAATGGTGAGATTGCTGACGAATCTTTTTCAACAAGGTGGTTCTTAAGAAATTACAGTAAACTATCTGGTAAAGAAGTGCAGGGTGTGAAAGAGCTTGCAGAGATAGCTCTTACCGATAAATCGATAATGAATCTTTTTGTTCAGTACGGGGACAATATCGGTACTTTTCTTGCACCATGGCTTAATAAATTCAAAGCAGAAAAACTTATTATCGGTGGAAATATTTCAAATGCATATAATTTGTTCGGAGATGTTTTTGAAAAGCGACTCAAAACCGGGAAATGTTTCGTTAAGGTTGAACTATCAGATTTAAAGGAAGATGCAGCTGTTCTTGGAAGCAGTTACCTATTCAATGAAAATTTTTGGAAAGCTGTGCAGCATGCTCTGCCGCTAATGTAAAAAGGGCATTCAGCCCTTCAATAACCTTTTAACCTATGAACAAAAAAATAGAACTCTCAAAGGTGCTACCTGTACTGATGTCATTTTTTGTAATGAGCTTTTGTGATCTTGTTGGGATTGGTGTTGACAGGGTAAGCTCTGATATGAATTTAAGCGCCACATTAGCCCAGTTAATCCCATCGGCAGTATTTTTATGGTTCTTTTTGCTTTCTGTACCTGTTGGTGTACTTCAGTCAAGATTTGGTAAAAAAATCATTCTTAATATCGGAATGGCAATAACTGCATTGGGACTTCTTGTACCCTATTTCTTTTATTCGGAAGCAATGTCTTTTCAGATGAGATTTGCTATGATCCTGGTTGGTTTCGGTCTCCTTGGGATCGGGAATACTATTGTTCAGGTTTCGGCAAATCCGCTCCTGATTGATGTGGTTCCTGGCAACAGAACTTCAAGCTTCCTCAGCTTTTCCCAGTTTGTAAAAGCTATAGGATCGATGATAGGTGCCCCGCTGGCTGGCTTTTTTGCTCTAAAATTCGGTGACTGGAAACTCCTGTTCCTGGTATTTGGTGTTGTTTCAATTATTTCTGTAATCTGGCTTGGGACAATCAAAATTGAAGAGAGGAAGCAGGAGGATCTCAGGGCTACTTTCGGTTCATCATTTAGTCTCCTTGGAAACGGATTCATGTTTCCCCTGGTGCTTTCAATTTTTCTGGTTGTCGGGATTGATGTTGGATTTAATTCAAACTCAGGTCAGTTCCTGATGAAACATTTTAATATTACACAGACAGCAGCCGAAAATGGAAGAAGCGTATATTTCCTTGGTCGTATGCTTGGAACTTTTGCAGGTGCAGTTTTGCTCACCACAATATCCTCCAGAAAGATTTTAATGTGGACAACTTTACTGGGAATTGCTGCAATGGTCGCCATTCTTTTAATTCCATCTGTTTTTGTTGCCTGGGGTCTGGTTTTCTTAATAGGATTCGCTGTCGCCAATATTTTCCCTCTTGTCTTTTCCATTGCTGTTGAGAAGATGCCGGCAAGAAGTAATGAGATTTCAGGACTTATGATAATGGCAGTCTCGGGAGGAGCAGTTATTCCTCTTCTTATCGGATGGATAAGTGATTTAAGCAGCATTGTTGCAGGAATGACTCTTCTGGTTGCTTGTCTGGTTTATCTATTTGCTGTTTCACTCTATATGTTAAGGAGATAAAGATCGTTGATTCTCTGCTAATAGTGAACGCTGTTTTACGGTAATAGCTATTGTGTCTCCACTGAAAGGAGTTTGGGGCTGATAATTTTTTATTTAAAAATACATATCTGATGACTGGCTTTTAGAATAATCAAACGGCATCTATATTATTCCAAACATAAAATTGGTCACTCCATACAATAACTAGCTACTTTCATAAATAAGGTCTGAAAAAAGAAAGTTCTAAAACAATTACACTTTATTTTAGTAGCCAGTAACTATTGTTTGCAACTCGAACGTGTTTTTTGTGTTTTTTAATTTTGATGGCATGAATATTTAAGATTTAAATACATCTTCTGTTATTCCGGAATCCCCTTTCCCCATTCCCTTAAGCTCCGGAATAATATTTTCCCCCTTCATACTGATTCTCCGAATCATAAAAGAATGAAGGGGGTTTCTTTTAAAACAAGATTTACCCCATATGATTTCAGTCAGATAGAATATAACTGGATGATAGATCGTTAAGTCTTCAGATAAATTTAGGCCTGAGTGTCCAGAGGGGAAAATGAAACAATAAACGGAAAAGTATTGACCTTAAACTATCTGGAACATTTTCGCTATTTTGACTGCACCGGTAACTCTTTTTGTCAAGCCCTCCCAGTCCTTTTTAACAATTAATTCTTTTGTAATCAGATTTGATCCTATACCCACACAGGTCACACCTGCTTCAAACCATTCTCTAAGATTTTCAACAGTAGGTTCAACCCCTCCGGTCGGCATTATACTTGTCCAGGGACATGGGCCCTTAATGGCTTTAACAAAATCCGGGCCGCCAACAGAGGATCCAGGGAAGATCTTAACTATCTCGGCACCAAGTTCTTCTGCATAATTAATTTCGGTGAGTGAACCACAGCCAGGCGACCAGAGTATTTTCCTCCGGTTGCATACCTTTGCCATTTCAGGGTTAAGTATTGGTGATACAATAAAATTTGCTCCGAGCTGAATATATAATGAAGCTGTTCCGGCATCCACTACCGAACCAGCCCCCATTATCATTCCAGGAACTTCCTTTTCAGCCCATTTATTAAGTTCACTAAATAGTTCGTGGGCAAAATCGCCCCTGTTTGTAAATTCGAATACTCTTATTCCACCATCAAAACATGCCTTAATAACCTGCTTGCATATAACCGGATCTTTATGATAAAATACAGGAACAATCCCTGTTTCCCGCATTTTTAATGCCACTTCAATTCTTGAATATTTTGCCATTATGGTAGATAGTTTCAACAAATTTATCTAAAATTGACAAAAGTCCAAAGGGATAAGATCGGAAGTCAGCTTCGCCATCCGAAGCTTTCTTCGAAAACCGAAGCTTCAGCGAAGGTTTTAGCGAAGGATGGCAATCCACAATCCACAATCCACAATCCGAAATCCGAAATCCGAAGAGAGAGCTTACCTCTTTTACCTTTTTACCCTGACGCTTCGGTCAGGGTCTTCACTTCGTTCCGACTTTTGTCTTTTTACTTTTATCTTTTATCTTAATATTGGTTATCTTCACTCCTGAATCAAATAATTATGGTCTTAAATTATATCTGGATAGCATTCTTTTTAATCGGGTTCATTTTTGCCCTGATTCAGTTGATATTCTTGGGTAATACTCAGATATTCAACGATCTGGTCAATTCAGTTTTTGCAAATGCAAAGACAGGTTTTGAGATTTCACTTGGGCTTACGGGTGCTCTTACACTATGGATGGGGTTGCTGAAAATAGGAGAGAAAGGAGGAGTTGTTGCTCTCCTGGGCAGAGTTATGGGACCCTTATTCAGAAGGTTATTTCCTGAATTACCCAAAGGTCACCCGGCATATGGTTCTATGACTCTTAATATTGCCGCCAATATGCTCGGCCTGGATAATGCAGCAACGCCGGTGGGACTTAAGGCAATGGGCGAGTTGCAGGAGATCAATCCAAAAAAAGATACTGCTTCCAATGCACAGATAATGTTTATGGTAATCAATGCTGCAGGTATTACAATTATTCCTGTCAGCATAATTGTATACAGGACACAACTGGGTGCTGTCAATCCGGCTGATATTTTTATTCCGATACTTATTTCAACTTTCTTTGCTTCAATTACTGGTATTATCAGCGTGGCGGTTGTACAGAGGATAAATATTTTAAACCGGGTTGTACTTGCCTATTTCGGTACTTTAGCTGCACTAATTGCAGGGATAATTATTTACTTCAGTTCTTTGCCAAAAGAAAAGATCACAGCAGTTTCAACTCTAACTGCAAATTTTATTCTGGTTTCAATAATAATCTTCTTCATTGTTCTTGCTCTTGTAAGAAAAGTGAATGTTTATGATGCTTTTATTGAGGGAGCAAAGGAAGGCTTCACTGTTGCTATTAAAATCATTCCATTTCTGGTGGCAATTCTTGTTGCAATTGGTATTTTCAGAGCTTCAGGAGCAATGGATTACCTGATAAACGGTATTTCTGCTTTCTTCGGGTGGCTCGGAATTGACACCGAATTTACTAAAGCATTACCTGTCGCCTTCATGAAACCTCTTAGCGGAAGCGGAGCAAGAGGATTGATGATTGATGCAATGAAAACTTATGGACCGGATTCTTTTGTTGGAAGATTGTCATGTACCATGCAGGGAACAACTGATACCACCTTTTATATTATTGCGGTTTATTTCGGTTCTGTGGGAATAAAAAATACAAGGTATGCGATTGGATGCGGCTTGCTGGCAGATCTTGCAGGTTTTGTAGCAGCTATCCTTGTTGCATACCTGTTCTTTCATTAATTTCGGTTAAAGAACAAATTATTGACTTAGTTTATTTGTTAATTTACAGATATTCAGCCATTAAGAAATATTTATTGAGCTTATTTCCGGCTTAAGTTATCCTTAAGGGTACAACTATAAATTATTATTAATAATTTTAGGCATTCGGAGATGCATTCTATTCAAAATTCATACATATGTTCATCATTAGACGAACTTTAGCATTTGCTGCAATTATCATCCTGTACGGGACAGCCCTGGGTCAGAACGGAGCTCCCCTTCTTTCAAATTACAGAGAAAGCCGGGAGATCGAAAACCAGAGCTGGGCTATATGTCAGGATCAATATAATGTAATGATGTTCGCCAACAGGAGAGGTATTCTTACCTTTGACGGGCAGGACTGGAATATAATTGATATGCCTTCGGTTCCATATTCCTTAAAATATTGCCCTGTAAACAGCAAAGTTTTTGTGGGTTGCGATAACAATTATGGATATATACTGAAAGATCCCAAAGGCATTTACAACTTCGTCTCACTATCAGGTGATTCTGCAGGAGTAGGCCTGATAACGAAAGTTCTGACTACTGACTCGACAGTATTCTTTTATAGCGATCAGAGTATCAGCCGCCATAACCTTATTACAGGTAAATTGGAGAAAAGATGGTTGTCAAAGAATAATGAGCCTTTTACAGGAATGTTTACAACCCCGAAGAACACATTTATAAATATGTTGAAAAAAGGATTACACCGCCTGGAAGCAGATTCTCTCTTTCCTATAGTAACCGGGTATTTGCTGGAGAATGAAGATGTCCTGTTTTCATTACCATATAATAAAAACCTTGTTCTTCTTGGGCTGGGGAACGGTTCGCTTTCACTATTTGATGGTCTGAAATTCTATGATTACCAGATTAAGGATGATGGATATGTGAAACAGAATATCCTTTCGGACGGGATTACAGTATCAGACAGTCTTTATGCATTTTCAACTCTCGATGGCGGTGCAGTGATTGTGGAAAAAAATTCTGGGAAACTCGTTAATACCATAAATTATCAGAATGGTTTGCCGGATGATGAGATATTCGCTATCGGAAGAGACAATACTTATGGGTTATGGCTATCACATCAATATGGACTTACCCGAGCCGACCTTAATCTGCCGGTGGGTAATTATTCTATTTACCCTGGTCTGAAAGGAAACTATACTACAGCCATCTGGTATAACAATGAGTTATATGTGGCTACCAGTGAAGGTGTTTACTACTTAACCGAAACAAGAAATTATACTGAACCTCAGACCATTTCAAAACCGGAATCAACACGTACAACTATCGCCCCGACTACATCAGTAAAGCAAACCCAGGAAGCACCCAAAGCCAAGACCGGACTCTTCTCTCGGATATTCGGAAAGAGAACAACAACTCAGGAGAAGACAGAAGCAGAGGCTAAAAAAGAGACCGGGAAAAAAGAGGATAAGAATAAGCAAACTACTGTTAAGACAGTACCGCAGGAGACGAGGCAAAGTGTTGCCAGAATAAGCACCGTTACTTACCAGTATAAAAAAATAGACGGGCTGAATGAGAAATGCAGACAACTTGTATCAACCCCGGAAGGAATTCTGGCTTCCAGCAATAAAGGGCTCTATTTAATATCAGGTCATTCTGCAAGGGTAATAGTTCCCGACCGGTATATCAATTATATAGGTAAGAGGACAAAGAATGACAGGTATTACATTGCAACCAATGACGGATATTTCTACGTTTCACTTGAAACCGGAACTCTGAAACCGGTTTTTCCTGATAAAACCTTTACTCAAACTGTACATTCAGTTGTTTCCATAAATAATACCTTATGGGCCGGAGGTGACAATGCGGTCATCAGAATAAAACCCGGAACGGGATCTCAGCCTGCAGAATATCATAGCTATGCCATAAAAAGTAACTTTCCTCAGAAATGCCTTGTTGAGGAGATAAATGATACTCTCTTTCTTATGACTGAAACAGGA
>JAHEYW010000148.1 GCA_023251395.1 Bacteroidales bacterium | reverse complement strand
GTAATATCAACTTCATTTATCTTAATTTCTGCCTTCATTTTATCAAGATCGGGAAGCTCAATTATTTTAGAACCTGAATAGGGTGAATCTCCTGCAGCCCATTTTTGCTGAGTGTTATAGTTCTGCTCCTTTATTGCTATGCCGTTGGCAGGACTTACAACATAGAGACTGCTCATTGATGATTTTGCTTCATCAAGCTCCTTGGTAAGCTGATTGATCACCAGAGTTTTCTGTAACAGATCCTCTTTATGA
Source organism: Bacteroidales bacterium (assembly GCA_023251395.1). Taxonomy (GTDB): domain Bacteria; phylum Bacteroidota; class Bacteroidia; order Bacteroidales; family VadinHA17; genus LD21. The sequence goes on along the minus strand of JAHEYW010000148.1, from coordinate 8,468 downwards.
ATTATCTTCTTGTTTTCAATCTGTTCCTGGGCCCTGTTAAGTGCAATTGTGGCAGATTCAAGCTTAAGCTGAATTTCCTTTTTAGTTGCTTCAGGCTCGAATACAGATGTTTCAGCATTTATCTTTGAGATTTCCTGAGAGAGACGGGCTAATTCCAGATCTGCTTCAAGATCTTCAATTTCCGCTTGCTGCGTGGATTTCAGTTTTGCATTTTCAGCCTTTGCAATTTCAAGTTTCTGTTCAGCCTGAACAATAGCTCTCTTTATCTCTGACGGATCGAAGATCATTATAGTATCCCCCTTGCTAACCTCTGCACCATCATCGACTATTTTTGCGAGTTTCATTAATGAAGTATAGCGGTATGAGATCTGAGGAGCTGTGACTGATATTGAATTGACAGCCTGAACATTACCCTGTTCAGTGAGTTCTTCCTGGAATACACCTTTTTTAACTTTGGTTACTTCCACGTTAGCAACTTCCCTTCTGCCACACGACACCAGAATAATTAGTAACAGATACGTTATTTTTTTAATCATAATCGGTCTTGTATTTATTGTTTTTGAATCTTAACAGAGCCTATCCCGTCAGATTCCTTGATTATCAAACTATTTGGCGGTTCAGATAATGCAATTATTTCGTCACCTCGAAGTCCATCTTTTATTATTGTATAAGAACTTCCGGCAATACCTGTTTTAACTTTTACCTGTCTGAATTCCTTTTTTTCCCTGACATATACAATTCGGTCGCTATCTTTCTCAAATATTGCCAGAGAAGGAACGAAAACATTATCCTTTTCCTGTTTAAGAATAATTTCACAATTTGCACTTAAGCCTGGTTTCATTTCGCTATGGCAGCTATCAACGTCGATAATTACTTCAAAGAATTTTACTTTCTGGCTCAGATTTCTCATTACCTGGCTGGGAGCAAGATTTTTCCTGTTGATTTTGCCCGTAGTTACAAGTTTATTTGCCGCAGATACGCTTATATTCACCTTTTGCCCTTTCTCGATCCTTTTAAAATCTGCTTCAGGTACGTCGGCTGATATCTGCATCCTGCTCAGATCGGGAAACTGAAGAACAGGAGTAGTGATAAAAAATATTACTGATCCTTCCCTGATAGGTCCGCCATATGAACCTGATCCTCCTGCAGAGGAGATAACTGTGATTCTCGGTGCTTCTGTCCTCATAACCATACCATCTCTTTGGGCAATTAATGTCAGAGACTTGAGCTGATCGGCATAGGTCTGCTCCCGCATTTTCTCCTGCATTATTCTGGCCTTTTTCTGCATTATGTCAGTTGAGCCGGCAATTTTAGTTGTAGCAAGCTTTCTCTCAATTTTCTTCTTCTCGATAATTGCTTTCTTCATCTCGAGGTCCATCAGTCTCTTGTTTACATCAGTTGCAAACTTCATCTTAAGGGAATCGAGAGATGAAATTTTCATCTGCGCCTCGCTTGTTGCGACCTGTGCTTCAAGAAGGGCTATATTAAGCTTATTGTCGGCCTCTGCTTTTTTAAGTTCTGCTTCGAGGTTTTCTATGGAGGTCAGCGCTTCTTTGTCCATTGTCACAAGTTCCGGTATTGAAAGAACGCATAATGTATCGCCCTTCCTGACATACGATCCATCCTTAGCGAGGCGGATAACTGTCATTTGACTATATGCAGTTCGCGGAGCCATTACAGGAGTATTTGTTACAGCCTGGATCGTGCCTGCAATAGTGATTCTTTCTATATAATCCGATTTTTTAAGCTGATATGTTATTATGCCTGCTAATCTTTTGTCTTTACACGAAAAAAAACAGAAAATCAGTAGCAGAAAGAAAAAACACCGGACTTTCATCTATATCTGATTAGAATAACAGTAACCTATAAATTTACTCAAATTAAAGCAACTATAAATATAGTTGTAAATTTCAATAATTGATACATTTTTAACATTTAAATTAATTATTTGATATCTCTCTTTTAATGATGCCGTTCAGCTAGTCACAAGGATTCATCAGATAGCTGTTAACAGTATGTCTAAAAAAATCAAAAGACTACATACGGAAACTTCAACATTGTTTTCCTGGAATCAGGAATTAATAGGGTTGGAGATATAGAAATAGTCGAAGTTTTTATTAGGTTCTTCTCTGTGGAACTCTGTGTCTTCTCAGTTGAACTCTGTGTAACAATATTTTAAGAACTTACACAGAGAGCACAGAGGTTACACAGAGCTCCAAAGAGGACTTTTTCAGTATTTACCATTATACAAAGAAAGGTATCCCCGGAGTTGCGTATTTGCGAATGCCGTCTTCAATCAGGTTAAGACCAATTCCAGGTTTGTCAGATACTTTCAGATAACTCTTTTCAATGACAGGTGAATTTTCCATGATCCCGGCCCATCCTGTTGTAAGTGCCGGCTGGTAAGTCTCCATCATGTAAAAGTTCGGAACAGCTGCACAAAGATGTGCGGTTGCCATCATACCATAAGGAGAAGAAACCATATGTGGTGCAAAAGGTACATAATGAAGATTGGCGATACCGGCAATTCGTTGCCCCTCGCCTATCCCGCCGCATTTCTGTATATCAGGCATTATGATATCTGCAGCCCTTTTTTCGAGTAGCTGCTGGAACTGGTAACCGAGATATAGATTTTCTCCGACACATATCGGTATGTTCGTAGATTCAGTTATCTCCCTTAGTGCATCCATATTCTCTGCCGGTACAGGTTCCTCAATCCATGTTGGATTAAACTGTTCGAGAACTTTGACTATCCTTATCGCAGAGGGCACGTCATATCTTGTATGCATTTCAACCATTATTGCCATTTCAGGACCAACAGCATCACGGGCAGCGCCGATAGTTTTAACTATCTGATCAATTTCTTTATTTGAGACTGTCGGGTTATAATAATCAGATTTTACACCTGTGTTCCTGTAAATAGAGTAATCAACTATGATTTTAATCGCATCATAACCTTTGTTTTTAGCTTCCAGACAAGAAGCAGCAATTTCAGCCGGAGGTGCATTATTAACTTCAGGGTGGGTATAAACATGTACCGAATCCCTGAATCTCCCGCCTATGAGTCTGTAAACCGGCAATCCAAGCGCTTTACCTGTCAGGTCCCAGAGTGCTATTTCTATCGCTGATAAGATCCCGACAAAGGTTCCGGCCTGGGCTCCGGAGAAAACATTAGCTCCGTTATATTTACGGATATCCTCAAATAACCTGTACACATCAAGAGGGTTTTTGCCAACGATCTGGCCTCCCAACTCCTTAGCTAGGTAGTATCCTCCAACAACAGCATCTGTACCTTCACCGTAACCGGTAATGCCCTGGTTGGTTTCAATCTTCAGAAACATTCTTCTCTGCGATTCAGTACAAAAGGCAGCTGAAATTTTTTTGATCTTCAAATCACTCGGTGCTGAATTGAGCTTCTGATTTGCAACTGAATTCTGGATGCCGGCGCCGAAATTATTAAACAACCCTGCAACCGCAGCACTTCCGACACTGAGTTTTTTCAAAAATGAACGTCTCGAATTTGACATTTGTTTATTTTTATAAAAGAAATTTTACAAATAATATATGACTAATATTTACCAGGCTTCGCTCAGAATGACAATTAATTATTGGATTAAGAAGGAGGAAGGAGGTAGCTGGAGGCGCAGCCTTCAGCTACCTCCTTCCAGAAAACCCCAAAAAGCTGTCATTCTGAGCGTAACGAAGTGGAGCGAAGAATCTCATTTTTATTAAATATTTTCGTTCAATATTGATAATATTAAATCCGGTATATTCGAAAAAACAAGTTGTTCCGATTTCTTATATCTTATTCTTCACAGCACTCCTGGCAATCTCAAGATCATAGGCTACCTCAGGTCTTATCCTGGCCCAATGGAAGAGGTTATTATCATTCCTGTTGTAACTACTTCCATTATAATGCGTTAGTGGCATATCTTTATAAATTGGACGTGTTATTTCAATCACCTTGTCCCAGTACCCCAACGCTTTCTCAAGATGCTTAATAGATTCTTTTCTGTTTTTTTCATTGCCATTGATATAAAATCTTTGCAGCTCCATTGCACCCTCAAGTTTCTCTGCAAGATGCATTCCAAGGTTAGCCCAGGTTTTAATATCCGACACCTCATACATCAATGAGGCATTATTTCTTGTATCAATATTTTCAACCAGTTTCAGCGCTTTCCGGCAATCCTGATTAAGCATTTTAACCAGGACAGGAGGTGTTATCTTATCCTGTGAAAATGTGCCTCCCTTTTCAATTGTTGTAATATATTTCTCAACAGAGACGTAATCAGGTGCCAGGGGTGGATGAGACATTAGCCTCTTTACCGAAATATATTTGGTACTGTCTCCAATGAGTGCCATAAATCCTTCTCCATATAAAGTAAAGTCCCAGCCGCAATCATAAAGGGAAGCTAAACGTAATTGAGTTGCAGAAGCCAGGGCATATGCCTGAAGCAGATTTTTACCGCTTGTACCATAACGTCTTGTGAACTCAGCTTTAAACACCTCATCAGAAGTCTCTGGGTTGTAAAGCAATCTTCCCCAAAGCTTATAGAACAGCCATTGTCTTTCAAATGCAAATTTCCAGTCAACCGGCGCATTGATTGCTGTAAAGTAATCAAGGGCAGGGATATAGGTCTCAGAACCAATAAAATACCCTCCAACCCAGCTCTGACTATTCTCAGCAATATGTGCCCGGACAAAATCCGGAACTCCCCAGCGCAGGGCAAAAAAGTCTTCATTGCGGGCAGTATATGTAACCTTGTAACCATTTGGTTCCGGATTATAAAATGTATCAAACATTTCGCCTCCGTGTACTTTTACTAATTTGGGAGTTGAGTGAGCATGAGACCAGTTATATTTCAGATCGGCGAAAATCGGCCCCTGGATAAAGGTCTGACTGGCCTCTTTCTCAATAGCCTTTCGTGTAAGCTGTTCGACTTCACGGCTTGTGGCCCCTAAAGATTCTGTGGTGCTGGAGAACGGGATCCTGTGAACCAGCTTGGTTTTCCGGCCTGCCATACGCATACCTTCTATATATGTATCGAATATCCAGTCCTCTCTCTGCTGGGGGGACATCCCTGCCATCCCTTCCCCTAATGTTAGTCCGATACCTGTCAGCTCAGGATACTCCTGCAAGACCTGAGTGACACATTCACGCATATACCTTTTTACAATCTCTGATGTATCACCCTCACAATAATAATTTGGATAAAAATTCTTTAATGCAACATTATGGGCTTTGGAAAACTCCTGGCTCAGAAATATATTGAATGGGATTATGTATGTATCAATAGCCCTTTCAGAAGCCATCCTGAATATCTCCCTGTGAAGTTTTTTCCATTCCTCCATCTCTGCAGGAGTAAAAGGGCTTGCCTCCGGAAAATTTTTAGGAGTTATCATAAATACAAATGGATGCAGGTTGAATATTGAAAGAGAGTTAAAACGGTTTTCAGCCATCATATCCAGAAATGCTTCCCAGTAAGCCGGATTGCGCAATGTCTCATAATGCTGATCAATAGCTGAACTCGGCCGGTATGAATACCATGATGTATTATGCTTGATAGCCCTCAGCTGGTAATGTGGTTTCTCGCTTCTTGGTTTTACATCTCCGATATTTATTCCGTTTCTGATATCCTCCGCCAGAGATAGGCAGCCATATATCATTCCTCGCTTATCCCCTCCTGTTATCCTGATGTTTTTTCCTTCGGCAGTCAGCGAATAAGCCTCAGCTTTCAGGTTTAATGTATCAATAGTGATTGAAACAAGATAAATATCATTCAGTGATTCGTTTACAACAGTATACCCGTTTTTAGTAAGAGCTTCAGCCAGCTTTTTTGAAGCATAAAGAGCCTGAGGCATCGAATTATCGAATTCCAGATAAACATTCCCGGGTTTCGAATTCTTCAATCCTGTGTTTTGGGAACAATTGAAGTTTCCGATCCCGATAGCAATGATCAGAAGTATGACAATGGTCTTTCTCATGAGAATCTGTATCTGATTTTTTTGCCTTAAAACTTTGGCATATAACAAATGTACCCAAATTGAATTATTATCTCAAATATTATGATAATAGTGTGTGTCAAATGATTTATGAACGTGAAATAGAATTATGAGTTTTTCCCCTTAAGAGCGCGGATCACCCAGGTAAGCAATAATACAACTAAAATACCCCAGATAATAACCTTGTAGAATATGATTTCTAAAGCGGCCGCCATCATTTTTTAATTTCTCACAATATACCAGATTTCACAAAGCAGGAAACACTATCAATAAATAATAATCCGACATCTCTTTCTTTATTGCTTATTTCTCCGCTTATATCCTCCTTTATGAGATTTTGAATGGGAGTGCCTCTGAATTGGTTTCTTAAAGTCATCCTCAGCGATAAAGTCAGGAAGTGGTGCATTATAAATCTGATTCCCAATTAATTTTTCAATACGCTGCATTTTAGGCAGATCCACTTTATTGACGAGTGTGATTGCGACACCTGTTGTCTCAGCACGGGCAGTACGTCCAATACGATGCACATAATCCTCGGCATCCGATGGAGCATCAAAATTTATTATAAGATTGATATCCTTAATATCAATTCCCCGGCTCAAAATGTCAGTTGCCACAAGAACACGCGTTTTCCGGGATTTGAACCGCAGCAACGTTTCTTCCCTTTCCTTCTGTTCAAGGTCGGATGAAATGCCTTCAACCTGATAATTCTTAGAACATAAACCATGCACAATTTCACTAAGTTTTTTTTTGGTTGAACTGAATATCAATATGCTCTGATAATCCGGATGATCTGCAATAAGACTCTTTATCAGTGGCAGTTTCTGATGGTCGCCTAACTTATATACAGCCTGTATAATACCCTCCGGAGGTTTCGAAATCTCAATTGAGATCTCCACAGGATTCTTCATAATATGCTTTGACAACGACCGTATTGGAGAAGGCATCGTGGCGCTGAACATCAGAGTCTGCCGCTTTTTAGGCACATATGAAATAATATGCATAATATCATCGTGGAATCCGATGTCAAGCATCCGGTCAGCTTCATCCAGGATAAGTACTTCTATCTGGTTGAATTTCACATAACCCTGATTCAGATGAGATATCAATCTGCCTGGAGTGGCAACAATAATATCAGCTCCTTTTGAAAGTGCGGTTTTTTCCTGTTCCCATCCGCTGCCATCTCCTCCACCATAAATTGCCAGTGATGTAACGTTAATTGTATAAGCCAGTCCCTGAATCTGCTGATCGATCTGAATGGCTAATTCCCGTGTGGGGACAAGTATCAGGGATTGAGTATGGCTGGGTCGTTTTTCTGCGATAGAGTTCAGTATAGGCAATAGATAGGCAGCTGTTTTTCCGGTTCCGGTTTGTGCACAGGCTATAAGGTCTCTCCCTGAAAGTATGACCGGAATTGCTTGTTCCTGTATTGGAGTTGCCTCCATGAAGCCCATATATTCAATTGATTCCAGTAATTCCGGATTCAGATTTAAATCATCAAATATCATTTATGTCTTGTGAGTTTTATTCTATGAATGAGAAGGCCAAAGATAGTAAAAATGGACTGAAATTATAGAGATACAAATTTATACCAGTCAAGATTAACAATATCAGGATGTTAAGTAATTATCTTGTCAGGTTCATAAAGCGAATTTCAGGTTTACAATTTTAATATGGATTTTGTATAATTATCAATCGAATATTCTACTTTAGGGTTTCCCTGTAACCAGGAAGATTTTTTGAAAATTAGCTTACTTTTTGCAAGAAAATTAAACCGCTTTGTAATGAAATTATCCCTTTTAAAAAATGCGATCTGTTTTTTTCTGCTTTTTGCAGTTGCCTGTAATCAGAAACCGAAAACTGTAATTTCAATATGGGTTCCTTATGATGAATCTGCAGAAATAGCAAAAAATGCCTCACATGAATCCAGAAAGATGCGGTTCAATCTCATCCAGTCAAGAATCATGGATAAGAATAATATCTGGAAAAATATATCACCCCAGATAAAGGATTTCTCTGAGGAAGATTATCAAAAATACAAACCATTGATCCTGGAGCAGGATATCCCTGCAATACAATCAAGCATTCATTCTGGGGCACTGACATATGAAACACTCACAAAATGGTACCTGTACAGAATCGTCAAATATGAGAATGACAAAGACAAATATCTGAATGCTATAATTGATATTAATCCGGGTGCTGTAAGCGAAGCCAGGAAAAGAGACCATGATAAATCAGCCTCTCACCATCCGATCTATGGAATACCGGTTTTGTTGAAGGATAATATTAATGCCAGTGATATGGCTACCACGGCAGGTTCGGCAGCATTTACCAACAATTTCACTTCTGATGCCTTTATTGTACAGAAATTAAAAGAAAAAGGTGCGATAATATTAGGGAAGACAAACCTGAGTGAATGGGCAAACTTTCTTTCACAGTATTGCCCTAACGGTTATAGTGCA
>JAHEYW010000147.1 GCA_023251395.1 Bacteroidales bacterium | reverse complement strand
TCCTTCTACCTTCTGCTTACTAGGCAAAAGCAAAAAAGGGGCTGTCTCAAAGGCTTGTTTTTGCCCCCACCCACCCGAGGGGGGCTTTTATGACTAGTATATCAGCAAGTCCCCCTTGAAGGATTTAGGGTTAAATTATGAAAAAGGGGCTTATTACGGCCCCTTCAATATTTAAATTGTAAAAAATCTCCTTTTACTCAGGAATATCCCACCACACAGGAGCACTCCAGATAGCATCTTTCATTGCCAGCGGGTTTGATTTCATCAGCTGTTCATTATTATAGTTACTTTCATGCGGACTCTGACTGAAACGACGGAACCAGTATGTGGGGTCAGTTGGACTCGCACCTGTCATAACGTTTGTGGCTGTGAATTCGTAAGGCCTTTTGTAGTCTTTATAAACAACTCCAAAATTACCTATATTTCCTGCACTATAGTTGAAACGGCGAAGGTCATTCCAGTTCTGATAACTTAGTCCCATTGCGATCATTTTCTGCCCCATGATATCTGCCATTGTAAGAGCAGGAGCTGTTTGAACTACTGCAGCGCTAGACATATATGCTGTAATATCAGCAGCATTCATTGGAAGCTGATCCGGATTAGCACCGCCAGCTGACTTCCATTCGTTAAGTTTGGTCTGCATTCGGTCGAAATTAGCCTGGATACCTGCTTTGTATGCTGTGAGGGCTTCTGCTGATTTACCCTGACGGAATAATGCTTCAGCTTTTATGAAACATAACTCGGCAAATGTGAGTATATCCGAATCTGAGGTAGGTCTGGCATAAAACGTCCCTGTTCCTGCCACAGCTGGTTGTCCTGTAGTTGGATAGTAATTTAGATCAGTAGCTGACAAACCACTTGTTGTTAAGCTATTAGATCTCATATTTACATAAATAGTATCACCTGCTCTCTTGTAGTTGGTGCTGTTTATATACCAGTTTCCTTTCTTATATGTCACTGAGACATCATTTCCACTGGTTGTATAACTCTGTTTCAGTCCTGCAATGAAATTGGCTCTTGCAGTAGCATCAGCAATAGTATATTTTATTACCTGATTAGCACTTGCATAAGATGCGTTTAACGGTCCGCTGTTCTGACGGATATCAGAATACAACATATCAACGCCTACGTCCCTCATCCAGTCGTTACTGACAATCCCGCCTGATGCATTAAGCACAATATTTTTCATCATGGAAGGGAGTAGTTTAGGCATTCTGGGATCGGCTACTCCTGATCCGCCTGTAAAACTGTTTGTAAGCAGATTGGCGTACCATCTGGTTGCACGCTGAGTAGCACCATATCCGACAGCATCCCATGTAGTATGCCTGATAGGGGTCGCCTACTGTAAAATTTGTGGCATCACCAGAAATATTAAAATGCTTCATCAATACATTGTCAGCATTTGACAACAGCGAGCTATTAATTGCTGCAATGATATCATCAGGTTTATATAGGGCTGTTTTTTTCGAGACCTGATTCAGGAAACGGGCTTTAAGTCCATAACATAATTTGATCCATTTGCTCACATCTCCACCATTCCAGAGATCACCTGCAGATAGTGCAGGAGAACCGGCTCCCTGTGTCTTGCCGAAGAATTCAATAGCTTTATCCAGATCTGCCAGGCATCCTTTATAAATTACATCTCCCTGGTCGTAGGCTGGGTTGTATTTCCCTGTAAGAGCTTCTGTGTAAGGAATCTCACCATGAAAATCAAGCATCATCATAAAGCCCATTGCCCTGATACAATAGGCAGCAGCCATATAATGATATGCATCGGTTTCTTGTGCTTTTGCAATCATCGGATTCAGGTTAACTGCAGCACCAAGGAACCAGTTCTGATATATAGTGGTGCAACTGCTTTGGAGTGGATTCCAGGCAGCAAGCAGCCCGTTTGCTGAAGTAGTTGAGGTTTGTGTCAGCAAACCGGCAACAGTGCTGGCACGCATATTTGCAGTGCCCAGTGCATACATATAGTAATATTGTATCCATGGAAGCCTGATGTTTACCGTTGCACTTGCATCACTTGGATTATTAGGGTCAACATTCACATCCAGCCACTTTTTACAGGAATTTAATCCTGAAAGCAGGAAGATGCTGATAGTGAGAAATATTATTTTTTTCATGATAATATATTGTTAAATCCGTTGGTTAAAATGTTAAACTGAGTCCGCATGTCACGCTCTTGAATGCAGGAACACCGCAATAGTCAATTCCCATTGAACCGGAACCTCCTGTTCCTGAACCCGAGACACTGACTTCAGGATCCATTCCCTTGTAATTGGTCCAGTACCATAAGTTTGAAGCTGACAGGGATGCAGATAAACCTTTTATAAATCGTTTTTCGTTGAACATACTTGTAAAATCATATGTAAGTGTCAACGACCGCAGTCTGACCCAATTTGTGCTGACCATGAAATTGTAAGCGTTGTCACAATAGCTTGACCAATACCGTTGTACCATATAATCGCCAGAATAAGAAGCACTGTTGATGATATAGGTCTTACCCTTTTCATAGGTATAGGAAACTGGTTGTCCTGTTAAATTTGAGACACCGGATACAGTCACAGATTGGCGGTCCAGGGTTCTCGTACTCACACCATTCAGAGTCATATAATAATCCGTGCCATTGAATATATCACCTCCATCTCTCAGGTCAAGAAGGAAGGAGAAGTTCAGGTTTTTATATCTAAGGCTGTTGTTTAATCCGCCGATCATTCTCGGTTCACGATTACCAATCACGTTGGTTTGAACCTTAGTATTAAGGTAAAGACCGGTCGCTTCGTCAACCATATATCTTCCTCCGGGTATTTCCTTCCCATTCGAATCTTTTTCCCTGGTCCAGTAATCACCCGTCAGACCCAGAAATGCCCCACCATTAGGAACCGAAGCTGCTTTTACACCACCTATCTGAGCATCTGTTACATAGAACAATCCTACTCCCGGAAGGAAATCGCCAAGTGTACCACGATTTCCGGAAAGGTTCAATGTCACTTCCCAGCTAAAGTTCTTCGTACTTACCGGAGTACCTGTAAGAGAAAGTTCCATCCCCTCGTTTTTAACAGAGCCGCTGTTGAGAGTCAGGAAAATATAACCTGTTGACTGAGCGAGTCGTGGGCTTGCCAGCTGGTTTTTGGTTTCACTTTTATAGTATGTAAAATCGATTCCTACCCTTCCTTTCAGGGATTTCATTTCTGTACCGAATTCAATAGATGTCTGGATTTCAGGTTTCAGATCCGGACCTCCCCCTGTCCAGCTGTTACCAGTTCCGACAAATTATCCATTTACAGTTTGGGGAGACCACAGATAAGTATTGGTAGCATAGGCGTCTGCATCCTTTCCTACCTGAGCCCAGGATGCACGTAACTTACCAAATGAAAGAATATCATTCTTTGGTATAAGTTCTGTAAAAACAAGGCTACCAGATACTGATGGATAGAAGTATGATCTGTTTTCAATCGGAAGTGTCGATGACCAGTCATTACGTCCTGTTGCAGTCAGGTATGCAATATTCTTGTATGAAGCCCTGAATTCACCATATACACCGGCCATTCTTTTTTTCGTTGTATTGTCAGTCAGAAATTTATTGGTATTTACAATATTGGCGAAGCTGATCGTACCTTCTGTAGAAAATTTGTATCCCCACAAATCCTGGTTAACTCTTTTTGTTGCCTCCGTTGTATTTCCCAACAACAGATTCAGATCAATATCTCCGAACGTCTTTTTAAAGTTAAGCATCAGGTTCGTTGTGATGAATTCATAATTATTACTGCTTTTGCTCAATCGTCCTTTCTGATATAAATCCAGTACAGCGCCCCCTGGTGCAATATATGTGTAAGAGCCTGTATTATAAGTGTCATATCCAAGTCTGAAAAGTATGTTAAACCAGCTGGTTACATCCAACGAAGTATTAATATTTCCGGTAAGACGTTTAGTCTGATCGTTCAGGTCATTTTTGTTAATGATCCAGTATGGGTTTTCCAGATCAGCTGAAGGGTCCTGAAGACCGGCAAACATTCTGTATTTTGTGCCATCGTCGTTTAAATAATGTTTCATATCGTCACTACGGGGCCATAGATAAAGAGCAGTCATAGCCCCATTACCACCACCACCATATAGCCCTGCTGAAGTCAGTGTCTTATCAGTGTTCGAGATGGCATAGGAAGCATTAATACCAACACTAAGTTTTCCAAATTTCTGGTCTCCATTGAAACGAATGGTTGTTTTGTCATAACCGGTACTCGGAACAACACCTTTTTGATTAAAATTTGAAGCTGACATGTAGAAGGTGTTCTTACTGTTGCCACCTGAAAGACTAATCGAATTGTCAAACGCAGCCCCACTCTGAAAGAAATTACCTACATTATTGTAAACAGTTCCAGTATTCTGGTTTCCCCATGATTGCATTGTGAAATCACTGAAAGCACCTGCCTGGTTAAAATACCCTCTCCCGTACACGCTTTGCATTTCCGGAACCTTGCCTACTTTAGAGTAAGTATATTTGGAAGTATAGTTTACCTTCATTGTACCTTCACCACCTTTTTTAGTAGTTATGAGTACCACACCATCAGCAGCACGTGAACCATAAAGTGCAGCAGCAGCAGCTCCCTTTAGAATAGAGATGTTTTCAATATCCTCAGGGTTGATATCCATAACACGGTTACCGAAAGAGGTTGCAGTTTTTGTAACACCGTCGGTTCCGGAGTTTCCACCGTTTACTGTGGCATTATCATATATTATGCCATCAACAACAAACAGAGGCTGGTTATCACGAGATTCACTGGCAGAGTTACCCCCGCGGATGATTATTGTAGAACCAGCACCAGCGGCACCACTCGACTGGGTGATATTCACACCGGCAACCTTTCCTGCCAGTGAGTTAATGACGTTGGTTTGTTTGTTTTTCATTATCTCATCAGTTTTTATATCCTGAACAGAATATCCAAGGGCTTTCTTATCCTTCTTTATACCAAGTGCAGTAACAACAACCTCCTGCATCGAGACTGCAGCCTCTGATAATGTCACATTTACTACTCTACGGTTGTTTACAGGCTCTTTCAGGGTTTCAAAACCGATGAATGAAAACTGGAGTACTGCATTACCAGGAGCATTAATTGAAAAAGCACCTTCAGGATTTGTAAGAGCACCTGTATTAGTACCCACTACCAATACTGATGCACCTGCAACAGGCTGGCCGTTTTGGTCAACTACTTTACCGGTAACACTTATGTTTTGTGCATAAAGAGTTCCCGATAAAAGCAACAGAACGAATACCGAAAGTATAATTCGTTTACACTTATCGGTTAATTGCCTTGATACATACATGAATTGAAAATTTTGGTTAGTAATCTTATGAATAATACTATTATCATCTTTGCACTCACGCTGAACAGCGTTTGACTTTTAACTTTAATTCAGAAAGGCCTCATTGAGCCGCTGCCTGAAACAACTAAAAATTCTTTATCTGATGTTTTAAAATCATTCCCAATTTATAAAATATTTTCGGTATGATGTATTACAACAAGAGTCAATAGTTGAAAATAATTTAAAACATTTTAACTACCTCCTGAATACCTATCCCAGGCGTTTCATTCAATGTGATTTTGCCATCTACAATTTTCATTCCTTCATAACAATCATTACTGATAAGCAAATTCCCATCCAGATCTGCCCATTTTGCCAAAGGAGCAAGCTGAGCAGCAGCGGAGACAGCACACGATGTTTCAGTCATGCAACCTATCATTATCTTCATACCCATCAGTTTTGCTACCTGTGCCATCTTGAAAGCAGCATTCATCCCCCCGCATTTCATCAGCTTAATATTTACCCCTGAATAAATTCCTTTAGCTGCCATAAGATCATTTGCATCCTGAATAGCTTCATCAGCCATTACAGGCAATGGGCTGTTCCTGGTCAGCCAGGCTATATCATCAGCCTGTGTTTTTGGCATTGGCTGTTCAATGAACATCACATTCTTATCCTTCAGCCAGTTTGCCATATCAAGAGCATAATTTTTTTCTTTCCATCCCTGGTTTGCATCCACACAGAGTGGCTTGTCTGTTAAATTTCTGATCGTAGTTATTATTTCCTTGTCGGACCCTGCTCCAAGTTTTACTTTTAATACTTTATAAGGTGCAGCTTCCGCAACTTTCTCCTTAATAATCTCAGGTGTGTCTATTCCAATTGTAAAACTTGTATTTGGCGCCAAAGCAGGATCCAGTCCCCATATCCTGAACCATGGCTTGCCCATCATTTTACCGAGAAGGTCATGCAATGCAATGTCTACAGATGCTTTTGCAGCATGATTCCCCGGAGAAACCTTGTCGACATAATCAAGAATATCCTCCATCAGGTAAGGGTCTGTAAATTGCGAAAGATTGAGTCCGGTGAGGAACTTAAGAACAGATTCGTGGCTTTCACCAAGGTAGGGTGGCATTGAAGCCTCACCATAGCCTTTAATTCCGTCATATTCGATCTGTGTCAATACAACTGGGGTTGTTGTCCTTGAGTTGTTTGCAATGGTAAATACATGCCTCAGCTTAAGATCATATGGTACAAAACTGAGCTTAAGTCCTGCTTTCCTGCTTTTTGCAGGTTTGTAGTTTTTCATAGTCTGATTTGCCAAAACATGAGAAGTGCCTGTTAAAAACATTCCGGCAACGATTCCACTGTATTTAATAAAGTCCCGTTTTTTCATTTATCTGTGTATTAATAATCAGGCTCATGGCTCACGGCTTTTGCCCCTGACGCTTCGGTCAGGGTTTTCACTTCGTTTCGACTTTTGTCTTTTATCTTAGAAATACCATCCATTACTTTTAATTCTCTCTAATCCTTTTTCGGCAGGAGTATCTATTATTCTCCTTGCACCTATCAAACCGCTTTTGAGATAATTACTGAAATTCGCCCTGAAACGATCCAGACTGTTGATCTTCACCATACCCGAACAATGTATCACCTCAGTGTCCCCAATGTACATTCCTACATGATAAATTCTTTTCTTTCCATTATTATCAGAGCCAAGAAATATCAGATCCCCTGGTTTGAGTGAATCGGTGGTTGCTGATATATCAACCGGCTTGCCATGAAGATACTGTAGTGAAGCATCTCTGGCTAAAAGAATACCATTCATAAAATAGAGGGTTTTCATAAAACCACTGCAATCGAATGCTTTTGACGATGTACCACCCCAGAGATATGGTGTTCCAAGCATAGTTTTAGCAATTTTGATGAGATTGCCGGCATCAGGCGTTACTTCATCAGACCATTTTTTTAGGTCTGCTACATCAGCGTTTTCAATGGTTCCCGTCCGGCCGTCGGGAAGAATTACGTGAACTGTTTTTGAATCATATCCGGTTTTTACCAGAATTGAGCCAGGTACTATGTCTGAAACAACTTCTCCGGGCTGTTTATCAGAGAATATTGTCCCGATTTTTTTCATGAATATTACTCTTTCGCTAGTACGCCATTTTTCAATCTGTTGCATTGTCCATTCCTCTACCCCGCTGTCACTGATCCATCCTAAATAATGATCGGGCGACTGAACAAAGATCCACCCTCCGCTTTTCTTCAGGATCTTTAGTGGTGTGCCCATAATGACTTGTGAAATCAGCTCACTGGAATGTGAAGGGGATTTCTTTAGATTGCCCACACTGATTGAAACAATACCCCATTCATTTTTAATAGCGGATCTGTCTGGCAGAACATTGAGACTGTCTATAACTTCTAAATTCCGTGATGCAAACAGATTGACAATATCAGCTTTTGCTTCTGAATTGTCTGTCTCTCCCTTCAGTACCACCTTTTTGCCAGGCAGTTCAGTGAAAGAAACATTCAGGAGTCCTTCCCTTGAATCAGGCACCCATTTCAAAACCAGAGAGTCGATATCCTTTTGAAGAGGAATTTTACCGGCAGGTCTTTCACAACCTAAGATCGTGAATACGATCAGTAACAGCTTAATATATCTCATAAAAAGACTGAAAAGTTGTAATACATCATTCAAATTTATAAATTGCAAATGAAATTAGCAAGACTTCTGATATAGTATCAGAAAATGCAATTTACTTTACTAAAATTTATGAAAACAATCAGAATATTTATTGCTGCAGCAGTATTGGCTGTTTCTCCGGTAAAACTGATGGCATTTCAGGACAACCCTTTTATTGTGAGAACAGGAATCGAAATAATAAAAGACTCGAAATTTGAGATCCTGAAGAATAAGAATATTGGATTGATTACCAACCCGACAGGTGTAGACCATAACCTGCGATCGACGATTGATATCATCAACAAGACATTCGGACTTAAACTTGTTGCGCTGTTCAGCCCGGAGCATGGCATAAGGGGAGATTATGGAGCTGGAGACCAGGTTACAAGTTCCACCGATGCAATAACAGGATTACCTGTTTACAGCCTCTACGGGAAAACAAGAAAAGCTACCCCCGAAATGCTGAAAGGAATAGATGTTCTTGTTTACGATATCCAGGATATAGGATCAAGGTCATATACATTTATCAGCACCCTGGGACTTGCAATGGAGGCCGCTGCAGAAAATAATATAGAATTTGTGGTACTTGACAGACCCAATCCACTTGGGGGAGTAAAAATGGAAGGAGCTGTTACACAGCCAGGGTTTACTTCATTTGTCAGCCAGTTTCAGATTCCTTACATACATGGACTTACTATTGGTGAACTGGCTACATTGCTGAATGAAGAAGGAATGCTTAAGGATAAAATTAAATGTAAACTGACTGTGATAAAAATGAAGGGATGGAAACGTGATATGCTATTTACGGAAACGGGGCTCCCATGGGTTCCTTCTTCACCACATATCCCGGAAGCAGTATCTGCATTTTACTACCCCGCAACTGGAATACTCGGAGAATTATATGTAATGAGCATAGGAGTCGGAT
>JAHEYW010000146.1 GCA_023251395.1 Bacteroidales bacterium | reverse complement strand
TCACTATCCATTTTACAGTGGTCCGCTGATAACCCGGGATATTTGACAATTCAAGGCGTTGCGGGTTTTTCTTCTGCTCAATATTCCTGTTATTATCACGATCAATAACTATCATACCTGCAATAATCTGTCCTCCTTCAAGTGAAATATAATCAGGCGGGTCAATCCTGAATTTCAGATTGGAGGCTGAATGAGTGGGCATCATCCTTTTGTTTTCAACTGTTGCATATACCTCTTTCAGTTCCCCGTCAAGTTTTTTGACCTTAATATCATTAACTTCTAGCTTGGGAGTCTGGAATGCATTATAGATACAAAATGATGCATTTCTGTGTGAATCTGTTTCCAGCATAAATCCCGGATGCATTCTTCCCATATTTTTGCTCCATCCGCCGATCTCTATCTCCCCATAAACGGGATGATTGTACTTTTTCCATGGAACGAATGAATCACCGAAAAGCAGAAGTCTGTCAAATTCAAACTGATCGGTATATGTTGTATCATAGAACATAAGGTAGCTGTTCCAGAGCTCATTCGAAAAAGCAAAACAGCCCATCGCTCCGTACCACCAGTCAAGCTCACCACCCCATACAGTATACATATCTTTCCAGATTGTAACGAGTTTGTAGCCGGCTATCATTTTCTGGCCTGTCATTCCTATTGTGTTATAGACATTATCATCAGCCCGGCTGTAAGCTTCTGCACCACCCCCCTGAACAGAGGGACCTTTAAGAATCAATCCTCCTGAGTTATGGAACGACTGGGATCCGGCAATATTCCTGTGTTTTATAATAAAATCACGAATAGCCTGATTCTCATTCATCGCAAATGGATATTTATCAGCTCCACTCTGGATATAGGCAGGCTGCCAGTTAAAACCCCAGTCCCTGTTTGCATCTATACCTCCAGGTCCGTCTTCATTCACAAGTCCGTCTCCGTCATTATCTATCCCTTCCTGTCCCAGTACTTCGTATTCTCCCTTTTCCCCCGCTCCGACCATTATCATATTTCTCGGATCCTTTGGATCAACTCTATAATTACCATTTGGATTTTTCCTTCTCATAATACTTATGTTCTTGTCACCGTTAAGATCATCAGTACCGTCCTCATCAAAAAGTCCATCCCTGTCATTATCAATTGGCTCAAGTCCTGACCTGGGGGGAACACCAACAAAGGCAAAATATTCTCTTGAGTCGGGATTGATTGTAGGTGCAATGTAAAAGGTTTTATCGATCAGAAGTTGTTTAATAAATTCACTTTCATTATACATTTCACAGAGATACCAGGCTGTATAAAGTGCCATTTCTGTACCCTGAATCTCAATTGAATGTATATTGCCATCGATCCAGTACCCTGGCTTTGTTGACGGGTCAGACACTTTTTTGTCAGAGATTGTCAGGACATATATATCACGACCCTGATAAGACTTGCCTATGGATTCCATTTTGACAAGATCAGGATATGCCTTTGCCAGTCTGGAGCAGAGGTCCACAACTCCTTCATAAGTATTATAATGGTTCCAGGAAACCTGAACTTTTGGATTTACAGGTGATCCTGCCGCTTTGAAGAACAGGTCAACCGTTTGTGAGTGAAGAATAAATGAGCTTAGAAAGGCTGATATTATTGAGATTAGAATTATCCTTTTCATAATGAGATTTTTAAGCGTTATTACTTAAGATCAAGGGACGTAGATATTGTTCCTGTATTAAGGGCCCCTGCGGTGATCTTTACAGGTCCCTTACCTGAAATAAGCCAGCTGTATTCGATAGACTTATCACCTTCAAGCCTTGGGATCCGTTGTACTTTCTGCCCGCTGATGATACTTTGTCCTTTCCCGGGTTCAACTGTAATTCTCATGATACGGGTTCACATATTTATATCCCCAACCTCAGCACAGGTAGCAAACAGACCTTTATTATGTACCTTCAGGGTGATCCTGAAAATATTTTCCCCGGTATTTTCAATATTTGGATCCAGGTATTCAAGTTCGGGATGCATCTCAGCCACTGACATTATGAATTTATAATTTCTGCTAATGATAAATCCCAGTGTATCAACAGGAGGGTTTATCATGGCAAATGGTCTGATCCCTCCAACCTCAACTTTCTTACCGGGAAAATCAGGGTGTTTGATTTCAGTCCATGGGATGAAAGCGTCTTTCACTTTAAAGTCTTTTGCATATTTAAGGAAAGTTGCCTCTGCACTTTTCCCCTTATCAGATACAAGCCACCAGCCAGGTGTACTGAAACTATACCTGCCATAATGGTAATATGCCCATTCCATGAAGTTACCATTTGTATTTCTTGCATTGGGTGCACCCTTCAAACCGGTGACTTCATGATATTTTTCTGAGACAAGTTTGTTGATTACCTCATCAGTTCTCATTATGGAGGTTATCCGTCTGTCACCCTGTTCCTGATTTTGTGATCTTCCGGAGCCTGTACTACGGCTTCCACCTGATGTTATCCTCATTCCAGGATCCTGCCCCATGTTCTCACCCTGGTTATTAGTGGCCGGGGAAGCAGCTGATCCCCTTAAAGGCTGACCAAGATTGTCCTGTGGGCCAAAAGCAAATACAGAATAAATATTATAGTGGTCGAACAGAAAATCAGCAATGGCTTTTGTTTCAGGTTCTGACATTGGATGCAATCCTGCGTTAGGTCCGAATTCCTGATAGTTATATGAGAAATTCCTGTTGAAATTTACTCCACCTTCCCCATCTTCATTAAATCTTCCATCTTTGTCATTGTCTGTACCTTCAGTGTAAACCAGATAGATGCCCATCTGACCTTTGGAAAGATCAGCAGGGATCAACAACCTCTTATCATCTTCACTTTCAATATAGGTCCCGGTAGGATCAGTGACCCTTATCTGGGTAATAACTCCATCATTATTGAGATCCTCAAAGGGATCTTCATCAGTAAGAAAATCCCTGTCATCATCTGTTGACCTGCTGTTTACCGTACGTTCGTATTTCAACTTCCCGAAGAATTGTTCGGTGGCATCAGGGCTTACATCAGGGAAGACATAAAACGTCACTGCATTTAATAGATTCCTGACCTCAACTTTAGAGGACTCCTTTAATATATTTTCTGCAAATCCAAGGGCTATCTCCTTCCCCAGGACATAATTGCCCTCAATACCGCCAAATACAGCAATACCTGGTTTTTTATCTTTATCTCCGTTGCCGATTGTGAGAACCCATATCTCCTTGCCACCTGCCGTTTTTACCAATGATTTTACTGTGCAAAGACCAGGAAATTCTGACCCCAGTTTATTTATTTTCGAGGTCATTGAACTAAAGTCGTTGTACTGATACTGGGCGAACAACTGAACGCCCTGGATCATGAGCCATAGAAACAGGATCATGATTTTAGGGATGATGTTTTTCATTTTATTAATCAAGGGTTAGATAATTATTTATATAAATGAGATTGGAGGGTTAATAACAATAAATTAAAAAGTATTGGACCAACTATTTTTATTCATTCATCAGGTATGTAATTTGGTGAGATAAAGTCAGGATCCCATTTCTCATTCTTAATGAATTCTGTTGATTTAATATTGAAATAACCAAGAATATGTTTTGGGGAGATCCTGTAGATATATTCATCATTATCACCAAGATAAGGATCTGCTATTGACAGTATCTCTTCAACCCCGGTATTATGATCATTGGAATACTGGGTGTATAATTCATACGTGTTTTTCGGGATTGCGATTATAATGGTAAAATTTCCATAATCCTTCCTCTGGAAAAGAAAGTAAGTGATTTCAATAGGCTCATTGGGGTTGACCCTGTCGGAAGAATGGGGAAGCTGATTCTCAAATACAAAGCCCTCGTTAAGTATCTTTTCTGCTACATTTTTTTCTTTTGTGTTGTGGAGGAAATAATAGCAGTTACCATGATTACTCAGGATATTTGCAAGTATCTCTCCTTTACTCTTCATCCAGGGCGATATAGTTTCTGAAAATGCATACCAAAATTAGCTTATATTATTTTATTTGCAACACTTCTTCTGGTTGTAATGTTATATGTTAAATTTGTATCCACAATAGAAGCTGAAAATGAGGAAACCGGTATTATTTATTCTCTTCATTGTTTTAATTTCATGCAACAGATCGGGATCAATAAAGAACGAGAAGATAATCTCTGTCAGCATTCCTCCATTCAGGTATTTTGTTGAGGCCATTGCAGATTCTGATTTTACTGTAAATATTCTTGTACCAGCTGGTTCAAATCCTCATATCTATGAGCCTGTACCTGAGCAGATAACAAGACTTAGCAAATCGGTGGCCTATATCAGTGACGGTTATCTTGGTTTTGAAATCACGTGGCTTGACAGGTTTTATGAAATGAACAAAACCATGAAGAGAATTTCGCTTGGTGACAAAATTGACCTTATAAAATCTCAGGAAGCACATGATTCACACGATATCGAGGGGGCTGATCCTCATTTTTGGGTATCACCAAAGTGTGCTTTGATAATTGCCTCAGAGATACGATCACTGGTTACTGAACTTAATCCTGCCAATAAAGAAAAATATGATCTGAACTACACAAGGCTGATCAGGTTAATTAACTCAATTGACAGCACTGCCAGGGAGAGATTTTCAGGTCATTCCGGCCAGCCATTTATGATATTTCATCCTACTCTTGGCTACCTTGCAAGAGATTATGATCTCACCCAGGTCGCCGTGGAGAATGAAGGGAAAGAGCCGACCCCGGCTTATCTGAGAGGACTTATTGATATTGTAAGGGACAGGAACATTAAGGTTATCTTTGTTCAAAGGGAATATGACATAAAGAATGCTGGTGCCATTGCTTCAGAAACAGGAGCTATGCTGGAGATGATAGATCCATTGAGTGAAAAATGGGATATTGCAGAGATTCAGATAATAGAAGCCATTGCGAAGAGTTTAACTGCAATGCGAAAATAGATATTTATGGCTGCTCTACTGGAATTAAAGTCACTTTTCGCCGGATATGAAAATAAAAC
The DNA here is from genome assembly GCA_023251395.1 of Bacteroidales bacterium. GTDB lineage: Bacteria > Bacteroidota > Bacteroidia > Bacteroidales > VadinHA17 > LD21. Next base: position 3,973 of record JAHEYW010000146.1, on the reverse strand, counting down.
TGTCCTCAAGGATGTCAATTTCTCAATCAATGAACATGATTTTGTTGGTGTGATTGGTCCAAATGGAGGGGGGAAAACAACTTTGCTGAAAGTGATACTTGGTCTAATCAAACCAATAAGTGGTTCCCTGATATTCAATGAGGATCTCCTTAAAAGTAAGAAGATCGGATATCTGCCCCAAATGTCGGCAGGTGATAATACTTTCCCTGTGACTGTAACAGATGTTGTTCTGTCGGGACTCATGATAAGAAAGAGTGCGGTTGCCAGGATTACCACAGAGGACAGGAAAAAAGCTGCCTCTGTTATTGAGGAACTTGGTATAAGGGAAATCAGGAGATCGACTTTAAATGAGTTATCGGGAGGACAGCTGCAGCGGGTATTCCTTGGAAGAGCAATTATTGCTTCACCTGCGCTTTTACTTCTCGATGAACCTGATAATTTTGTCGATACTTCATTTGAAGCTGATTTCTACGAGAAACTTCACGATCTGAATGAAAGGATGGCTATACTGATGGTTTCACATGACATTGGTACTATTTCTTCGCATGTCAAATCCTTTGCCTGTGTGAACGGCAGGCTGCATTATCATGCCTCCCCAGAGATAACAAATGAACAATTATCAGCCTACAATTGTCCTATTCAACTGGTTACACATGGCAGAGTACCACATACCGTTCTTGAAAAACATGACTGATGGATTTGAGCATTCTTCAATATGATTTTGTCATAAAAGGTTTCCTGGGGGCATTGTTCGCCAGCATCACTGCAGGCATAGCAGGAACATATATTGTTTCGAGACGTATGGTATTTCTCAGCGGTGGAATTACACATGCATCATTCGGAGGAATAGGGATTGGCTATTTTGCAGGAATAAACCCTGTTGTGGGCGCTGCAGTGTTCGGAATTCTTTCTGCACTTGGTGTGGAATATCTCTCGGTCAGACAGAAGATCAGAGAAGACTCAGCTATAGGTATCTTCTGGGCATTTGGAATGGCTGTGGGAATAATCTTTATCTACCTGACACCGGGATATACTCCTAATCTGATGAGCTATCTTTTCGGAAGCATTCTTACAGTGACACATAACGACCTTGTTGCTCTCGGAACAATGTCACTGATATTGATTGTTTACTTCGGGATATTTTACAGGACCATCATCTACATTTCATTTGATGAAGCTTATGCACGCACCTATTCCAGGTATGTCGACCTTTTTAAATATATAACCACTTCCCTGATAGCGCTGACTATTGTGCTGAATATAAGAATGGCAGGAGTGGTTCTGGTAATCTCACTACTGACCATTCCACCAAATATTGCGATGATTTTTACCAAGGTGTACAGGAAAATCGTAGTATGGTCGATAATTTCAGGTTTTATCGGAACATCGATAGGATATGTTATTTCATATTTTGCCGGTATACCTGTTGGTGCAACTATAATATTTACACTGGTGTTGATATGGATAATAATTAAGTCATTAAACATGCTAATTAAGCTGGGAGTAAGAAGAACGACTTAAGGGACCGAGGGAATTCAGAAACTGAGGGACTTAAGGGACGCACTTCTAAAAGGATTAAAAATTTAAACAGTTTAGCTATGAATTATGATATGATAGTGATCGGCAGTGGACCCGGAGGGTACGTAGCAGCGATAAGAGCAGCACAGCTTAAATTGAAGGTGGCTGTTGTTGAGAAAGCAGAACTGGGGGGTATTTGTCTTAACTGGGGTTGTATACCAACAAAGTCCCTTCTTAAAAGTTCCCAGGTATTTGAATACTTTAAACATGCTGCCGATTATGGTATCTCGGTTACAGGTGATATCAGACCTGATTTTACCGCTATAGTGGCCCGCAGCCGCTCGGTAGCAGATGGAATGAGCAAAGGTATCCAGTTCCTCTTTAAGAAAAATGGGATTGAGCATATTAAGGGATTTGGAAGACTAAAGGGTGCCAATACTGTTGAAGTCGAATCAGCTGATGGAACTAAAAATATTTATACAGCGAATAATATTATTCTGGCTACAGGTGCAAGATCAAAAGAGCTTCCTAATCTAAAGCAGGAAGGTAAAAAGATAATCGGCTACAGAGAAGCAATGACTCTCTCAAAACAACCCTCTTCTATGATAGTAGTAGGCTCAGGTGCTATTGGAAGTGAGTTTGCCAATTTCTACCAGTCAATCGGGACTGATGTTACTCTGATTGAATTCTTACCCAGAATTGTCCCGAATGAGGACGAAGAGGTGTCAAAGCAGCTTGAAAGATCATTTAAAAAAATGAAGATAAAGGTTATGACTGATTCCACTGTTGAATCTGTTGATACATCGGGAGAGAAGTGTAAAGTTACAGTCAAAACACCTAAGGGTATTGAGGTTCTTGATACGGAAATTGTTTTGTCAGCAGTAGGGGTAACAACAAATATTGAAGGCATCGGTCTTGAAGAGACAGGGGTAAAAACTGAAAAAGGCAAAGTACTTGTTGATGATTTTTACAAAACAAATGTTCCCGGTATATTTGCAATTGGCGATATTGTTCATGGGCCGGCTCTGGCTCATGTAGCATCTGCAGAAGCTATAACTTGTGTTGAAAAGATCGCTGGTCTTGAGGTACAGCCACTTAATTATGGAAATATACCGGCATGTACATATACAACTCCGGAAATCGCTTCCTGCGGAATGACTGAGAAGGCAGCACTTGAGGCAGGTTTTGAAATAAAAGTGGGGAAATTCCCGTTTTCAGCCTCCGGAAAAGCAAGCAGCGCAGGTGCAAAAGACGGATTTGTAAAACTGATTTTTGATGCCAGATACGGTGAATTGCTCGGTGCTCACATGATCGGGGCAAATGTTACTGAAATGATAGCCGAAATTGTAGTTGCCAGAAAACTGGAAACAACGGCCCATGAGTTAATCAAATCCATGCATCCCCATCCAACAATGTCAGAAGCAATTATGGAGGCAGCAGCGGCAGCTTATGGAGAGGTAATACACTTGTGATAATTTTATTACCAGTCTGACTTGTCAGGTGCCATTTTGTCTGTATAAGATATCTTAATAATCTGCATGTAAGCTATTATTAAGCCTTTCTGGCTCTCCCTGGGCAAATTTATTGTCGGGTTAAACGCAACCATTTTGCCTCTGATCTCATCAATCTTTTAGTTAATTTCTGGTTTTTCAATCGGATTATTTCTATATTTATATCCTCAATCCTTAAAAGCTTGAGTGATATAAAGGAAATAATCAAAGGATGTCTTGACGGTGACCGGAGGGATCAGGAACTACTGTACAGGAGGCATGCTTCAAAATTGTTTGCTGTGTGCCTTCAGTATTCAGGTAATGATGAAGAAGCAAGAGATATTCTTCAGGAGGGATTTATCAAGATCTATGAAAACCTTCGTCATTACAAACATGAAGGTTCTTTTGAAGGATGGATGAGAAGAATTGTGGTTAATACTGCTCTGGAAAAATACAGGAGCAGGCATAATCTCTACAGGGTGGATGACATTGACTCGATTAATGAGCCTGAGGCTGAACCCTCAACTGAAGATTATGCCGGACTTGAGGCTGCTGACCTGCTTTTTATAATAAGGGAATTACCTCCCAAGTACAGAATGGTTTTTAACTTATATGCAATTGAAGGTTACACACACAAAGAAATTTCATCAATGCTTCACATTTCTGAGGGTACATCCAAGTCGAACCTTTCAAGAGCGAGGATAATACTTCAGAGAAGAGTGGGTTCATATACAGGGATAAGGAAGAAAGTGGCAAATGGTTGATAGAAGCAATAATATTGATATTTTTTTCAGGAATGGACTTAAGGAGTATGAAGTTCTTCCTCCGGCAGAGGTTTGGGATAATATCAGACCTTCCTTGTCTGAAAGGGCAAAAACAAGGAACTTTCTGAGAATTGCAGCCATGGTTTCTATCCTGGTTTCTCTGTCAGCTGCTGCAGTCTGGTTTACTCGTTCAATTTCCGG
>JAHEYW010000145.1 GCA_023251395.1 Bacteroidales bacterium | reverse complement strand
TTCCACTGTCAGGAATCCCATATTGAACTTGCTGGATTTATCAAGTTTTTCGACCATTTCAGAAGGAATAATTTCACCTGTCTTGTAATGTTTCGCATAGACCTTCAAAACTTCGGGTTCTAGAACCCAGTGCTCCATAATCTGAGAAGGAAGCTCTACAAAATCCCTTGGCATGGAACCGCTTCCCGGATAAGTTATATCAGAAAGCAATTGGTTAAGAGCGTGTCCGAATTCATGAAAAATAGTTGAAGCTTCATCCAGGGTAACAAGGGATGGTTTATCTCCGGATGGCGGGGTTGAATTTGTTGTTATAGTTACAACCGGATGGATCATTTTACCTTCAGCATCACGGTACTGCCCTCTGATAGCTCCAGTCCAGGCACCACTTCTTTTTGACGCCCTTGGATAATTATCTACCATCAAAATTCCAACATGGTTTCCATTTCTCTTAACTTCAAAAGTAATTACATCCGGGTGGTATTTTGGTATATCTGTTCTTTGCGTAAATTCAAGGCCATATAGCTGATTGGCAACATAAAACATTCCATCCATTACATTGTCAATTTTGAAATATGGTCTGGTGTCTTCTTCGCTGATTTTGTATTTTTCAGCTCTTATCTTTTCAGTATAATACCACCAGTCCCATGGTTCAAGCTTGAATTTGTCACCTTCTTTGTTAATTATTTCCTGCTGGGCTTTAGCTTCAGCTTTTGCTACCGGAGTTGCAGCAGACCAGACCTGTCCCAGGAAATCAAAAACCTTCTGAGGTGTTTTGGCCATCGTCCGCTCCAGTGTGAAGTAAGCATAACTCTTATATCCCAGTAAATGAGATCTTTCAACCCTTAGTTTTGCTATTTTTGCAATAATGGCTTTATTATCATGATTATCATCATTGTCACCTTTCATAAAGTAAGCAGTGAACAATTTCTGCCTTAGATCTCTCTTGTCAGCGTACTGAAGGAATGGATACATACTTGGAACCTGAAGAGTGAAAACCCATTTGTTTTCGAGTTTCATGTTTTTTGCTGCAGTCGCTGCCTGTGCTATTACACCTTCCGGGAGACCTGAAAGATCTTCCTTTTTATCGATAATCAGTTTAAATCCATTTGTTTCAGCAAGAACATTTTCACCATACTGAACTGAAAGCATTGACAGTTCTTTGTTTATGTTTCTGAGTTTTTCCTTATCATCGGCGTTCAGGGCAGCGCCGTTTCTTACAAAACTTTTATATGTATCATCAAGCAGTTTGGCTTCTTCATCGCTGAGTTTGAACTTTTCCTTGTTGTCATATACTTTTTTTACTCTCTGGAAAAGTTTATCATTCAGGTTTATATCGTCTCTGTGTTTTGCCTGTAAAGGGGATAGTTCCTTATTGATGGCCTGAATAGAGTCATTGGTATTAGCGCTGCTTAGTATGCCAAATGCTCCTGATACCTTGTCCAGAAGTTCACCTGTATACTGCATTGCCTTGATAGTATTTTCAAAAGTCGGATCCTGCGAATTATTGATAATTGCCTCAATTTCTTTGTTCTCCTCCTCAAATCCTTTCAGATAAGCCGGCATAAAATGGGATAGCTTAATTTTGTCAAATGGCGGAACCTCAAAGGGAGTCTCATATTTATAAAAGAACGGATTATCGCTCTTCTGGGTTCTTGTGCAGGCAAAGCCCGCAATTGCTATAAGCATGATAAGCAACTTGGTTTTCATAATATATGGTAGTTTTTGGTTATTTAGGGTGCAAAATACAAATTTGAAATTCACAAAACAATGTTGTAAAGTCATCAAACGGTTTAAAAGCAATAACCCTGTTAAGTTAAAAGGAAAAGGGGGCTTTGTGAGCCCCCTGAGTAAACTAAAACCTGATCGTAGAATTTGGCCGGGCGGCCGTTTTTGGGAAAGATCTTACAAGGATGTAAGTATATTTTCAAAATTGTTCAGTAGCATGGGGTAGAAGGCTGCAATGAGCTTTGTGTTCTCAAGATCGCAGTTACTTGAGGATGAAATGACCTTCTGGTGGAAATATTCACCTTTGTTCAAAGCAGAGTCGGAGGTTCTGTATCCATCTTTTTCAAGACCCTTGTCAAGTTTTGTAACACCAAAATATCCGTTATTGCATACATATTGCACACAAAGGTTATCTGACAAAACATAATATTTCATTACTCTGCGTACTTTTTCGAAAGCAACGGTAACTTCCATATTGGAGTTGGAATAAGAAATTACAAAAGCTTTGAGCGGTTTCCCATTCAGGTTAACCATATTATCAGCTGTCTCTATTTCGTAATTTCCAAGTGCAGAATAAGTCCGGCCTTCTGCAACAAACTTCCTTGCAAAAGAAGAAAGGCAAAAGACCAGAATTAAAGCAATTGTGAATAATATCCTTTTCATGGCTTGTCGGATTAAGTTGCAATTTTTTAAAGTTTAGTTCTTTCAGTCCATTATTTTCAATCTAAAGACGTTGATGTTTATCTGTTGTTGCACAAGTTTATGTTAATGTTGTGTTAATGTCTTATCTGCCAACTGTTAATGAATAGATAGCCTCTTTTGGTTAAGACCCGGAAATACGGTCTGTCCCTATTCCTGTGTACAAAAAAATTATTAACTTGCACCAGGTCAGTTATAAGATGATTTTAAAACTCAAATACAGCTTTATGATGCGCCGCCTGGGGCGAAGGCTTTATGAATGCCTGATGTTTTACAACTTCTGATCAGTATCCTGTTCCTCAGAAAGGAATATTCCCTGTTTATTTGTATAATTTTCATTTATGAAAGGTGTAATTTTCAGCATAAAGCGTTATTCAGTACATGATGGCCCGGGCATCAGGGTGACATTCTTTCTGAAAGGATGCCCATTATCCTGCTTATGGTGTCATAATCCTGAGGGTATTTCACCTGAAATAATTAAAACTGACAGAAAAGACAGAATAGGTGAAATGGAATTTTCAGAAATTGAAGATGTTGGTCATAAATATAGTGTACAGGATTTAATAACTATAGTTGAAAAGGAGCGGGTTTTCATTGAAAGATCAGAGGGGGGCGTGACTTTTTCAGGAGGTGAGCCTTCCATGCAATTAGATTTTCTTTCGGAAGCATTGAAAGCAATTAAGAATATTGGGATACATACAGCAGTCGATACCTGCGGGTATACAACAGGAGAGAATCTTCTCAAGATATTTCCCTGTACAGATCTTTTCCTTTTTGATCTTAAGCATATGGATCCTCAGATGCATTTAAAATATACAGGTGTTTCAAATGAGCTTATTCTTGAGAACTATAGGCTGGTTGCTGAATCAGGGAAGGATTTTATGGTAAGAATTCCTGTGATTCCGGGTTATAATGACGATGATGAAAACATTTACAAGTTGCGGGAGATGATCATTAAAATAAACCATAAAAATCTTAAAAAGATCAGCCTGTTACCGTTTCATAAAATTGGATCATCAAAATATAAGAGATTTAACATGAAATATTCAATGGAGAGTATAGTACCACCTTCAAATGAAAGGATGATGGAGCTTAAGGAGTTCTATATGAAGACAGACATTAAAGTAAAGATAGGAGGCTGATCCCAGACTTGGATCAATGAACCATAACCTCAGATTTTAGTCTGAGGGTTAACAACATACTACCATGAACGAGCGAGTAAGAAAACTAAGGGAGCAGAGCCTGAATGCTGTTGAAACAATAACAGCAGAGCGGGCATTGCTTATTACCAGATTTTATAAGAGTGATGAAGCAAGAGAGCTTTCGGCCCCTGTTAAAAGGGCTAAGGCATTTGAATACATCTTAAAGAATAAGGAGATATGTATAAATGACGGAGAATTAATTGTTGGAGAAAGGGGGCCTGCTCCAAAGATCACTCCCACTTATCCTGAGATTTGCCTTCATACCACAGATGATCTTGATATTCTCAATTCACGTGAGAAAGTATTTTTCCGTGTTAGTGAAGATGTTAAAAGAGTTTATGAGGAAGAAATAATTCCATTCTGGAAAGGGAAGAGCAATCGGGACAAGATCATGGGACTAATGACACCGGAATGGCTGAATGCCTATAGGGCTGGTGTGTTTACTGAGTTTCAGGAACAGAGGGCTCCCGGTCATACCGTGCTTGGTTACAGAATGTTCAATACTGGCTTCCTGGAATTGAAAAATGAAATAAAGGGTATTTTAGCTGGCCTTGATTTCTTTTCAGATACTGCAGCTTTTGAGAAACAGGAAGAACTGAAGGCAATGATGATTGCATGCGATGCCATTATTATGTATGCAGAGAGGCATGCAGAGCTCCTCGAAAAAATGGCTTCAGAGGAAAAAGATGGTAAAAGGTGTACAGAGTTGAGAAGAATGGCTGTAGTGTGCAGAAAAGTACCTGCAAACCGACCGGAGACAATTCATGAGATGCTTCAGCATTACTGGTTCATTCATCTGGGAGTTGTCACAGAGCTTAACCCATGGGATTCCTTCAATCCCGGCAGACTTGATCAGCACCTTTATCCTGTTTACAAAAAGGAAATTTCAGAGGGTAAAATAACTTTGGAGGAAGTTTATGAGTTACTCGGTTGTTTCTGGGTGAAATTTAATAATCATCCATCTCCTCCCAAAATGGGTGTGACAGCTCAGGAAAGCAATACATTTACCGATTTCTGCCTTATCAACATTGGCGGAGTCAGACCAGATGGAACTGATGCAGTGAATGAGATGTCCTATATTCTCCTTGAGGTGATAAAAGATATGAGGATTCTTCAGCCCAGTTCAATGGTACAGATAAGTAAGAAATCTCCCGACCTGTTCATTCACAAAGCTCTGGATATCATTAAGACCGGATTTGGTCAGCCTTCATGCTTCAATACTGATGCAATTGTTCAGGAGCTGCTCCGGCAGGGAAAGAGCCTGGTTGATGCCAGGAACGGAGGATGTTCCGGGTGTGTTGAGACCGGAGCATTTGGAACCGAATGTTACTGGCTTTCAGGATACTTTAATCTGCCAAAAGTGCTGGAACTGACACTTTTTAATGGTTTTGACCGGAGAACAAACCAGCAGGTTGGATTGAAGACAGGAAATGCGAAAGACTTCTTTAGCTTTGAGGATCTGATTATTTCTTTCAGAAAACAACTTAATTTTCTTATTGATATTAAGATCAGAGGAAATAATGTGATTGAAAAAACCTTTGCCACATGGCTTCCTGTGCCTTTTTTATCATTGCTCGTTGAGGATTGTATAACTAATGGTAAGGATTATAATTGTGGTGGCGCAAGATACAATTCCACCTATATTCAGGGTGTAGGACTGGGAAGTGTTACTGATATGCTTACGGCTATCAGATATCATGTTTACGATCAAAATAATTATTCATGGAATGAAATTGTCAATGCCATCGAAGCGGATTTCACAGGTTTTGAAAAGATCCAGCATGACCTTGTCTACAACACCCCTAAATACGGAAATGACGACGATTACGCAGATCAACAGGCCGTTGATGTATTTGAAATATTTTACGATGCAGTTAATGGCAGACCCACATCAAGAGGAGGTGTTCACCGGATAAACATGCTTCCGACTACTTCACATGTATATTTCGGAAGTGTTATTGGTGCCACGCCAGATGGACGGAAAGCTCATATGCCTCTCTCAGAAGGCATCTCGCCTTTCCAGGGAGTTGATAAGCAAGGACCGACATCTGTTATTAAATCAGCTTCGAAGATTGACCATCTTCGTACAGGTGGTACACTTCTGAACCAGAAGTTTTCGCCTCAATTCTTCGAGGATGAGGATAGTTTTAAAAACCTGACTGCACTTATCAGAAGTTATTTCAGTCTTGACGGGCATCATATCCAATTCAACGTGGTAAATGCCGAAACACTCAAGGAAGCCCAAAAGCATCCTGAAAGATACAGGGATCTGATAGTTAGAGTTGCAGGATACAGTGACTATTTCAACGATCTGGGAGAAGATCTTCAGAATGAGATAATCAGAAGGACAGAGCATGAGGATGTTTAGTTCGAAAACAAAAAAAGAAAGGCTTAGTCTGGAGACTAAGCCTGGCAAAACAATAAATAGAATAATTTAATTAGGGACCTATTTAGTCTTATCCTTTGTTTCGTGGAATACTGATGTTGCAGTTGCAATAACACCAGCAATGTCGGTAAGATTTGAAGGTATGATCAGAGTATTGTTGGTTTTGGCCATATTGGCAAAAGCTCCAAGGTACTGTTCCGCGATCCTCAGGTTAACTGCATTAAGTCCGTTTTCCTCTGAGATTGCTGAAGAAATTGACCTCAATCCGGTAGCGGTTGCTTTTGCTAACTGTTCTATTTCTGAAGCCCGTCCGGCAGCTTCATTAATTCGTTTCTGCATTTCTCCTTCGGATTTTTTGATAAGTTCCTGCTTATCACCTTCCGCGTTATTGATCTTAGCCTGCTTTGAACCTTCAGATTCAGCAATTATGGCCCTTTTCTCCCTTTCAGCACGCATCTGTTTCTCCATAGCATCCCTGATACTCTGCGGCGGTGTTATGTTTTTTACCTCATATCTTGTAACCTTTACGCCCCAGGGTTCACTCGCTTTGTCGACTGCTTCAACGATGGATACATTAATAGTATCTCGTTCCTCAAATGTCTTATCCAGTTCAAGACGTCCGATGACGCTTCTCATTGTTGTCTGAGCTATCTGTATGGAGGCGAACTTATAATTATCAATCCCATAAGATGCTTTCTCAGGGTCAAGAACCTGAAGATAGAGAATACCATCTACTTCCACAGCGATATTGTCTTTTGTTATACAGATCTGAGGAGCAACATCAATTGCTTGTTCCTTAAGTGTCTGTCTGTATCTGACTTTGTCAATGAAGGGGATAAGTATCTGGAATCCGGCAGTATATGTTGCCCTGTATTTTCCTAATCTCTCTACAATTATTGCAGCCCTCTGCGGGACTATCTTAATCATTGACATTAACAGGAGGAATCCGATGAAGATTACCCCAATTAAAATTAAAGTTGCACTTGAAGTTCCCATTTATTTAATTTTTTTTGGTTCAACTTTTAGAACTAAACTATCTTTTTTTATTATTATAACTGGTTGTTTTTCTTTGATTTCATAGTCACTTTCTGCGTTCCAGAAAGTTCCTTTAAATTCAACTCTGCCTTTTTTGCCAGCTCCGAAATCGGAAACTGAAATACCTTCTTTCCCGGTGAATTCATCCTCAACGGCTTCTGCAACATTCTCTTTGCTGTAAAATAATTTCTTCCTGATAAGTCTTCTGAGACCAACAAGTGTCAATACTGAAGTAAGAGCAAAGATTATGATCTGAAGATTAGTGCCAGGAGAAGCAAAAAGGCAAACCAGCGCAGTAATCCAGGCGCCTATCCCAAAAAAGAAGATGACAAATCCGGGCACCACAAGTTCCATCAGGAACATTATGAGTCCAATCAGAAACCATAATAGCTCAGGCTTCTCAATAATTGATTCCATAAAATAATTTGTTTAAGTGAATAGAATAAGGATTTTATATGCAATTAGTAAAGTTATAATAAAAAGGATCATACTAATTACAGGAGACCAATATAAATTTATTAATTAGTTAGGCGATACTCAGAAGTATTAGAATATCAGTTATTTATAATCAGTTTTTTCAATCCCTGACATCCATGTGACAACTTTTTTTGTAAAAAAGTTCAGGTTCTCGCAATTTATTCGTCCCTCGGCTTTGATCAATGTTCTTTTATATTCCTCCGAGTCATCGGAATACTGATAACAATAAAAGAATAATGTTGTACTGTCAGTTGGGTGTAACTTTGTAAGAGTCACCCTACTGGCAGCAATATTGTCTATATAGTTTACATATTTTTGTAGTTCGGTTAGCTCAATTTTATTTGAATCTATTTTTGTTAATGACAGGTTCTCAAGCAATTCGCTTTTACTTATAGTTTCATCCTCTCTGGGATAATTCCACTTAACCGGTGAATTGTAAGTGAGTATATTACCTTTTGAGTCAATATAATAGCCTTTAGTTAAATATTTATCGTGATCTTTTGAATATTCCAGCTGGTAAAGAACAGACTGGTATTTGCTGACAACATAAGTTTTCTGGCAGCCTGCCAAAGCAAGGAGACCAAAGCAAATGCCGATATGCCTCAATTTTAACAACTTTATGCTTTTAAAACAGTGTAAAGTTAAAATTAGTCTATCAATTTTAAAAATATCATACGTCATTCCTCCGGTTTCTGTTATTAAATAAGACCAGTCCAGATAAAAAAAATTTTCTGGTTCTACTTTTTCTTTGTAACTTATATCGGTAAAATCAGAGGGAAAAAGGAAAGGGAAACATTGCCTGTTACGCTTTCCAGGAATGAGTTTAATTTGTTTATAATTAAGCATTAAGAGAAACCGGTTAAGAGGGAATGCCGGGAAGTTTGTCATTTAAATCATATGCTTATGAAAAGATTTTTTGATTATTTTGACGAGCGTTACCGGGATTCTATTCTAAGTAAACCACCTGAAGATGATGGTCCCGTGATTACTCTTTCAAGACAGACAGGTTGTGATGCAAGGCAGATCGCTGAAAGCGTTGTCGATAATCTTAATAGAAAATATGGCATTTCGAAATGGAAGTGGATTGATAAGGATATTATCTATAAGATAGCTGCTGAGTTAAATACTGATGCCCTGAGGGTTGAGAATTTCTATAAAGGGATTGAACTGACAAATGTTTCGGAAATGATAATGGCTTTTTCCGGCAATTTTGTCAGTGATTTAAGGGTCAAAAAGGCAATCAGGGATGTTGTACTTTCCATATGCAAGGAGGGTTATATTGTTCTGGTTGGAAGGGGTGGAGTCTCAATTGGCCATGATATTGCTGATGCTCTGCATATCAGACTTGTTGCTCCATTCTACTGGCGCGTCGAAAATGTAATGAAAAAGAAGAATATCAGCCTTGAAGAAGCAGAAGAGTATGTTATTGATACAGATGAAAAGCGCCACAATGTAATT
>JAHEYW010000144.1 GCA_023251395.1 Bacteroidales bacterium | reverse complement strand
CTCCTATGTTTACCCGGGGCCACAAACTGAATCAGTTCCATATGGATTCACAGTATCCGGAGGAAAGAATATTGCTTTGGCCCAGCTCGGTTTTAAGTGGTGAATTTCGGCCATCGTGGCGGAAGTCCGATGCGAAGCAATTACTATCATACCTTCGGGTATAATGATTTGCGGGATTATGCACTGGCAGATGATAAGTATGGTATTGAGCAACTGGCAGATATGTATAAATATATTGATATCAACCGGGTTGGTATTTACGGCCATTCCGGAGGTGGTTTTATGTCAACCGCCGCGATTCTTTCGTATCCGGATTTTTACAAGGTGGCTGTCTCTTCATCAGGAAACCATGACAATAATATTTATAACCAGTGGTGGGGGGAAACCCATAATGGTGTGACTGAGATTGACAAGAAAGTAAAATCCAAAGTAGACCAGAAAGACAGTACGAAGAAGGAAACTATTCAGGTCACATTCAAAGGTGATGTTGAGAAAAACCAGGATCTTGCCAAAAATCTAAAAGGGTATCTGTTGTTGACAACCGGAGATATTGACAATAATGTTCATCCAGGGAATACCCTAAGGGTTGTTGATCAGCTTATTAAGGCAAATAAAAGGTTTGATTTCATGATTCTTCCTGGTCAGCGTCATGCCTATGGGAATGATGTACCCTATTTTGACCGGCTTATGTGGTATTATTTTGCAGAACATCTTTTAGGTGACTACAGAACAAATGTCGATCTGCTGGATTTTAATAAATAATTCTTAACATTTCTCAGATATAAAGTAATAATATGAAATATAGAATTTTCTTCATTCTTCTGATGATCAGTTGCACATTTGAGGCCCGGGCACAGGAGGCAAAAAAACTTTACGACCCGACAATTGATGGTATGAAGCAGATAAATGAAGCTGTCGCCAAAGCAAAATCACAGGGGAAGCATGTCCTTATACAGTATGGAGGAAACTGGTGTTCGTGGTGCCTTAAGTTTGACAGCTTCTGCAAGGCTGATAAAGAAATAATGAAAGTAATAGAATCAGAGTATATACCTGTGAAACTGAATTACAGTCCTGAAAATAAAAATGAGAAGGCAAACACCTTCCTTGGTAACCCGGCACGTTTTGGTTTTCCGGTATTCATTATTGTAGATGGTTCAGGAAAAATTTTGCATATTCAGGATAGTGCACTTCTTGAGGAAGGGAAAGGTTATAATAAGGATAAGGTAGCAGGTTTCTTTAAGAACTGGACAGCGGCGGCGATCATACCGTAAGAACCAAAGAAATAAACGGAATAAAATAGGCTGCTCTCATTTACTGAGGCAGCCCATTTTCACACTGGAAATGCAGCAGGCATTTCTCGCGGATACTCATAACCTATTCCTTCTCCTTAGGTGAACTGAGCATCATCATTTCACTCGCGACGATCTCTGTAAAGTACTTTGTGACTTTGTTCTTGTCCTCATAAGTCCGGTAGGTAATCCTGCCTTCTATCGCAACCTGACGGCCTTTTTTGAGATATTTGCTAGCAACATCTGCAAGACCATTCCATACAACCACGTTATGCCAGGTCGTCTCTTCAACTTTCTTGCCATCATTGTTTTTGTATGACTCAGTAGTTGCGAGAGAGAATTTTGCAAGTTTCTTCCCGTTTTCAAGGGTTTTTGTTTCGGGATCATGTCCGAGGTTACCGATGAGCTGAACTCTGTTTGTTAATGCATTCATGATTAAAAATTTTAAATTAAACTTTGAATTAATTATGGATCAAAATTGCAACCTCCTTCCAGACTGTCCCGGTTGTTAAATATTTATACCCGTTTCTTAGTCATTTATAGTCATTTGTAATTGATTGTAATTGGTTTATATTATCAATATCAGAGTTATACGCATGATTTGTATTTTTTATATCTTTATAAAAACTTAGTGCTGTGGAAAAAAAATGTCTTGACTGCGGCGAGACCATAAAAGGTCGCGCTGATAAAAAATTTTGCTCTGATCAGTGCCGCAATAACTATAATAATAAGCTTAACAGGGATTCAAATAATTTTGTCCGGAATGTGCATGGACTTCTCCGGAAAAACAGAAGGATTCTTTCTGAACTATTTGAGGAAGGTAAGAAAGTAATCCACAAAGATGCTCTTTATGCAATGGGCTACAACTTCAATTTTTTCACCCACGTTATAGAATCACCAGACGGGGTAAGATGCCTTTACTGTTTTGAATATGGTTTCCTTGAAAAGGACAATGATTTCATCGAATTAAAGAAAAACAGTCTCTACCTTGATATTCAGGAATAAATTCTTTTTCTGGTCACCCTTTAAACTACATTCTTTGTTTTGGTTCATCTGTTCCGATCCTGGTAGCATTGCTCAGAGGTTCAAGCTCTCCTGAATATCTTACAGATTGAATATAGGCATTATTAATCGTTATATTTGAGCTACCGTCATTTGCGACTGTCACATAAACATCGAACTTATCAGAACCATATTTCACAGACATTTCTATATTGTAGCCTCCTTTTGTCTCATTGTTCTCCATATGATAGCTTGAAGTATGAGCATTAAGGTTAATGCCTGTAATGGGTCTTGTTCCAAAAGATCTCCCCATATAACCAAGGCTTATAGAAGTTATTTCTCCATTAATAATCAAGAAATTGCTTCTGGGAATCATTTCTACAAAACCTCCGCCAGTAGTGTAAAGGCGATTTACTTTTATTACATATTTTCGGGATTCAACAGCCTTTTTTACCTCAGCCTGTTCTGCCAGTTTCTTCAATTTTCTGCTCTCAGCCCTGGATGAAGTAGCAGTATCGGAGCTACTGACATTCTTTGTAGTGGAGCACGCTGCAATCAGCATCATTGTTATAAGAAAAAAAACTGTCCTTTTCATCTTATTGAATTTAAATCCAATAACTCAAATATCATGCCAGCAACGTGAATAACCTGAGAAATATTTTACCCGACTCTAAACCAAGGAAAAAGGGACATTCATTCCTGATGTCCCTTTGAAAAGTATTAAAAAGAATTAGAAGCAGGTCTAACGAGGATTTTTATCCGGGTCGTTATCCATTTCCTGAGCAAGATAATTATTAATATGATGCTTCCTTTACACTTAGTTTTGACTTAACTTTTTTTAACGAAATCGTATAGGACATATTATTTCACAATTTGTAATTATTCACCCTTTTTAGCTTTTTTCCTATATTTGAGACCAATTTTAATATTTAACCGGCACAAGCCTTAAATATTGGACATTGAACATTGAACATTGAACATTGAACTCATAGTAACCCATTAACATGAAAAAATCTTTGTTGATATCCTGTCTGATATTAATATTGCCTCTTTCTTTATCATCACAGGATAATAAAGTATATGCAGATGATTATCTGGTGAAAGTCGGAGATCAGGTGCCTGATTTTATGATACGGGAAGCAGGCGGCTCTTCATATAAGCTTTCCTCACTTAAGGGTAAGGTCATAATGCTTCAGTTTACAGCAAGCTGGTGCAGCGTTTGCAGAACTGAGATGCCATTTATTGAAAAGGAAATATGGAAGGAGAAGCAAAATGCCGGCTTTGTTCTTATTGGTATGGACAGGGATGAACCACTGGATAAAGTTGTGAATTTCAAAAAAGAGATGAAAATTACTTACCCGCTGGCACTTGACCCCGGTGCTGACATCTTTGGTTTGTTTGCACTAAAACAAGCTGGGGTTACGAGGAATGTGGTAATTGACCGTTCCGGGAAGATCATTTTTCTTACCAGATTATATAAAAGAGAAGAATTTGATGAAATGAAGAAGGCAATTTTTGCTGAACTCGCAAGGAAATAATTTCTACAGATCTGAATATTAAAGTTAAAAGTAATCACGTTATGCAACCTTTAGGTATAGTTTACCGTTATTACTTATATAAATTGAATCTCGAAATCTTAAAACTTAAATTATGAAAAAGTTATTTGCATTATTATTAGTAATACTGATTGCAATCCCTTCGTTCTCTCAATTCAAAGCGGGGTTAAAAGTCGGAGTCAGCACTAATACGATTTCTATGAGTAAGGCAGTACAGCTAACCGGACAAACTGCCAATTATACTGTTGATGCAGTGACCAATGCAGATTACGGCTTTCATGGTGGATTGTTCTTCCGTCTTACAATCCTGGGGCTTTATATTCAGCCCGAGGTACTTTTTGCCACGTCCCAGAATAGCTATAAAGTCACAAATCTTAGCACAACAAAAGTCACTGATGTAACTCAAAGGCTTAACATGGTAAGTATTCCGATCATGCTGGGTGTGAAGCTTGGTCCAATCAGAATTAATGCAGGACCTGCTGGTTCAGTTGCAATTACAGATCCCGGATCACTCATTGAGGATACCAACCAGAAGCTTGAAACCTTATATAATAAAATGACCTGGGGATATCAGGCTGGTTTAGGTTTCGATCTTTTCAAAAAACTGACGTTTGATCTTCGTTATGAGGGAAGCCTTCAGAAATACCAGACACAGATCCAGAATTCTTCTGGAATAAAAACCGCCCTGGATAACAGACCTAATGCATTTCTTGTAAGCCTTGGACTGATGTTTTAATTCCATACTTTTTTATCATAGAAGACTCTCCCTTATCCGGAGAGTTTTTTATTTTTACAGTATTAACAGGTTTCAATGAAAGAACTGGCAGCAATAAGTTTTACAGTGATACCGGGGATCTTTTCCATTCTTTATCTTGTAACTATCCTTGCTGTCTGCTTAATGATCGTTTTTGAGAACAGATCTCCGGTGAAAACTATGGCATGGGTACTGGTAGTCCTGCTTGTTCCGGTTCTGGGAATTGTCCTGTACATCTTTTTTGGTCAGAATTACAGGAAGCAGAAGATCTTTTCAAAGAAGAGCCTCCTTGATCTTGAGCAGCTTACAAGGTATGCAGCAATTCAGGTCAATTCACTTCCTGAAAGGATGATATCTGAGAGTGAGGCAATCAGGAGTAAGAGCCATTTAATGAGACTTATGCTTAACAATAATAAATCAGCACTTACTGAATTTAACAGGATCGAGATACTGGTTGACGGGTCAAGTACTTTCCCCGCTATGCTTGAAGCTATTAGTAAAGCTAAAACATTCATTAATATTGAGTTTTACCGGTTCGAATCAGATATACTTGGGAATAGTTTTTGCGATGCTCTTAAAGCTAAATCCAGAGAAGGTGTAAAAGTGAGGGTCATATATGATGATGTGGGGAGCTGGAATCTTAAGAATGATGTGGTAAGGGGAATGCAAGATACGGGAATTGAGATCTTCCCTTTTATGCCAGTAAGATTCCCATGGCTGACAAATAAGATCAATTTCCGCAATCACAGAAAAATAGTTATTGTTGACGGTATAAAAGGTTTTGTTGGAGGACTCAATATAGCTGACAAGTACCTTTATGGATTAAAGGGGATTGGTAACTGGCGAGATACCCATATTGTCATAACTGGGGAAGCAGTAGCAACACTTAACAGTGTTTTTCTCGTTGACTGGTATTTTGTCAGTGATATGTTGCTTGCAGATGATCCGGGACATTTTGATTTCGAGAAAGTACCTGACCATTGCTGGATACAGATGGCGTCGAGCGGTCCCGATTCAGACTGGGCAAATATTATGCAGGTCTACTTTTCAGCCATAGCAACTGCAAAACAATCAATATATATATCCACGCCTTATTTTTCCCCTGACGAAAGTATTCTGACTGCTATGAAAACTGCCTCTCTGAGCGGGGTAGATGTAAGAATGATACTACCCGATAAATCTGATTCAATCGTTTCCTACTGGAATACACGATCATATATACAGGAACTTCTTGAAGCTGGTATAAAGATATTTCTCTACGATAAAGGGTTTAATCATTCGAAATACATTCTTGTGGATAATGTATTCTCATCCGTTGGATCTGCCAATGTAGATATGAGAAGTTTTGATCTGAACTTTGAAGTTGCTGCTCTGGTTTATGATGAAACCTTTGCCAGGGAACTGCTGAAAGTTTTCAATAATGATGCAGCTAATAGCACCCAGGTAGATCCAGTTAAATGGGCAGAACGAAAACGAATGATCAAAGTTAAGGAGTCTCTCTCGAGAATATTCGGACCTTTGTACTGAAATATCAATGGCAAGGCTGAAAGAGGGTACAGAATACAAATTCAACGTAGAAAAAGAGCTTCAGATGCCTGATGGCTCTGAATACTTTATAGTTACAGGTCCGGATAATAAAAAGTACCTTTTACCTCATACAAGGTATTCTGACTATGGAATAAAAGCCGGGACAGAAATTTATTGCACTGTAGACAGGATAAATTGCAAGGGTGAGGTTTTTCTTGAACCCAGGAATCCCTGGTATAAAGAAGGCAAAAAATATCCATTTACTGTTGACTCAATTGAAGACAGGACAGACTTCAGAGGAACGAAACAGGATATTATTGTGGTACTGGACAGATGTGGAAATAAAATCAATGTCTTGCCGGATCCCTCGGAACAGCTGCCGGCTAAGGGAACCGTTTTAAATCTCGTTGTGGAGAAGATAACCAAGGGTAAAGTTTATCTGATTAAGACATCAAGGGCAATAGACGATCCAAATTTCAAACCAAGAAAGGTATATAGCTTTAAAATAGAGGGAATTGCAAAAGGGCTTGACGACGAGGAGTATTACATAATTTCGGACCAGTTTGGAAATCGTCACACCCTTACAAAACATTATTATGAATATTACGGATTCGGAATCCATTCCACATTCAGGGGAAGAATTGTCAAATTCAACAAGAATGGCGAAAGGACAATTGAGCCTGAGAATCCATTTTACAAACCGGGTGACAGGCTGGAAATGAAAATCACACACTTCACTGAGAATGCCAATGATAAATCGTATACCCTCGATCTGCTTGATGAATTTGGCCATAAACATTGTATCAGTTCAGGTGCTGCTCCGGAAAAGAAATCTGTAGTTTGCAGGGTGGTAATGATCAGAAAGGGAAGGCCTCTGTTTAAGGTTTTGTAAATTTATGTTAACAATAAATTCGTTTTGGATACAATCTTTAACACAATATTAATGCAATTGTATTCTTCCGGTTATTAACTTTACAGTAACCAATTAACCTTAAGAACAGTCATGGAAAAGTCAATTGCCAGATCAATAACCACATTTTTCTTCTATCTTTTATTAATCGCTTTTTCTACATCTGCATTTGGTATGCAGAAAGATGGAAAACAGACAAATCCTGTAATAGACAAGAGAATTGACCTGCTTGAGAAGCTTGAAAAAGGCGCTGCAATTTCCTCCGAGGACCTGCAAGGAACCTTTGGTAAATCGCAAGCGGATCGCGATGGACGAGAGATATATACAAGGGCACATGAATTTTTTATTATTCCACCTTTACCACCGGTTATCGTTTTTGATCATTATGATTATAATTACGATAACGATTACGATACTCCATTAATCAGTGACGAAGATATCAGGGAGTTCCACAGGGAGCTGAATAAAAGCCTTGATGAGGTAAGGAAAGGAATTGAGTCAATCAGAAGATCAGATGAATTTGCGAGATTCCAGGAGGAGATGAGGAGATGGAATGAAAGCTTCAAAAGAGAGATGGAGAGAATGAAAGAAGAGTGGAAGAATGAGGAAAAAGAGGCCAAAAGTAATAATCAGCGTCATAGTCATATGTAGGATAGAAGGCGACAGGTGAATGGCGTAAGGCGTAAGGCGTATAAGCCCTAAGCCCATTAATCCTTGCTTGTATTCGAAGCAATCCAGAAATATACAACTGTGAAACCAATAAAGTAGGGGAAGAACCTGATAAGTGAATTTTTGACAGATTCGTAATTACGACCGATCACCACAAGCGTATAAATGGAAATTCCGAGATACAGTACTGTTATCAGCCACCCAATGAAAGATACCGGGATATAAATCCAGCCAAATTTCCTGAAATGCATAAGTGCCTACAAGGTTGATAATGTAAAATTAAACTATTTCTTCCTATTATTTCCCGAGCAACATTTTTATTGCAACCAGCAGGAGAAATACACCGAATATCTTCTTAAGAGTCTCCTGGGGCAGTTTGATTGCCAGCTTTGATCCGAAATATGATCCGACAATAAACATTAAGGCAAGTATGAGGGCAATCTTAATATCAACATGCCCCGCCTTATAATAGTTATAGGCGGCAATTATACCAATGGGTGGAAGCATCATTGCAAGACTGGTACCCTGTGCCTCCTGTTGTGTCATTCCCATGAAAATAATAAGTGCAGGAATTACAACCAAGCCTCCCCCTATACCCAACAAACCCGCCATTACTCCGGTAAATGTTCCGATTATAAGCAGTATAATAATTGTGGTCAGTGACATTTTCATTTCGTTTTAATTTCTATTAGTATAAATAACAAACAAAAATACAAAAAAGTGCCGGACGGTTTGAATATTAAGAGTCTTTAATAAGTTTCATAACAAATTTTCCGGCATTATATATTTCACAAACTTTATAAACTTTATAGACTTTATAGACTTTATAGACTTTATGGACTTTATGGACTTTATTAACTTTCAGCTATCTTTGTAATTCATTGAGTGATGATGATAAAGAAGATAATCATATACTTTGTTATAGCTATGGTTCTGCTGGTGATGGGAGGAACGGCTTTGTTTATCAAATCAATTAACGGTTTGATGATCAGGAACGGGACCAATCTGGTATCGCTATATATTCCATCAGGATCAGATTACAGGGCGGCAATAGATTCTCTTAATACAAAAATACTAATCAGGAATAAAAGAGTATTTAACTGGGTCGCTGCAAGGAAGAAATATCCATCATCTGTAAAACCTGGCAGGTACATCCTTTCGTCTGATATGAGCTATCTGAATATTATAAATATTCTGAGATCCGGAAATCAGACTCCCGTAAAGGTCACCTTTAACAGTATCAGAACTATTTATGATCTGGCAGGTAAAGTGGGAGGGCAGCTGG
>JAHEYW010000143.1 GCA_023251395.1 Bacteroidales bacterium | reverse complement strand
AATTAGAAAGATCACTGTGAATTAGCCCCCCTTCAGGGGGGTTGGGGGGCAAAACATCCGGCGAATAAAATTATTGTAAAACAAAAACAGATCAATGACCACCAATTCTCAAAAAAAACTCTTCCTCCTGGATGCATATGCTCTCATCTTCAGGGCTTACTATGCTTTCATCAAAAATCCAAGGATAACTTCCAAAGGATTGAATACATCTGCCATCTTCGGATTTCTTCTTACTCTCGAAGAGGTTCTTCTGAAACAAAAACCGACTCATATTGCAGTTGTGTTTGACACATCTGCTCCTACGTTCCGGCATGAGATGTATAAAGAATACAAAGCGAACAGGGATGAAACACCGGAGGACATCAGAGCCGCTGTTCCCTATATAAAGCGTCTTATAGAAGCCTACAGGATTCCAGTGATCGCGTGTCCGGGATTTGAAGCTGATGATGTTATCGGAACACTTGCCAAGAAAGCATCGCAGAAGGGATTTGTCACATATATGATGACTCCTGATAAGGATTTTGCACAACTGGTAGAAGAAAATATTTTTATGTTTAAGCCATCAAGGAGTGGCAATGAATCGGTTACCTGGGGACCTGAGGATATTAAAAGAGAATTCGGAGTTGCAAGACCCGAACAGGTAATTGATATCCTCGGACTCACAGGCGATACATCCGACAATGTACCTGGTGCTCCCGGCATCGGCCCCAAAACTGCCACGAAGCTGATCGAAGAGTTCGGGAGTATCGAAGGTGTGCTGAATAACAGTGACAAACTTAAAGGGAGAATAAAGGAAATTATCGAAAACAACAGGGAGATGATCGAGCTTTCCAAAAAGTTGGTAACAATTGAACAAGAGGCCCCTGTTGAACTGAAAGAAGATGAGCTGATACTGGAATTGCCGGACCGTGATAAGCTTAAAGCTCTTTTTGATGAACTTGAGTTCAGAACAAAGGGTTCAGCAATTCTTGCAGACCTCGATAAAAAGGAAACAGCCGCATCTGGAGAAAAAGAGCCTCAGCAGGTCATTGTTAAACAGGAGGCAGATATGCAGGGATCTCTTTTTGGGGATGAGATCCGGGCTGTACCAAAAGAAAAACAGACGATTGAGAAGGTTCCGCATAAATATGTACTTCTTAAAAGTGAACCGGATATCAAAGAACTGGTATCACAGCTTAGCTCATTGAAGGAATTTTGTTTTGATACTGAAACGACAAGTATTAATGCCCTCGAATCAGAGCTTGTGGCTATCTCTTTTTCATGGAAAAATAATGAAGGGTATCTTATTCACTTTCCGCAATCACAGGATGAAACAAAAGGAATTCTCAGAATACTTCAGCCTGTTTTTGAAAAAGAGGGAATTCTCAAGATAGGCCAGAATATGAAATTTGATATACAGGTATTGGGAAATTACGGAATAGAAGTCAAAGGTCCGTTATTCGACACAATGCTGGCACATTACCTGCTAGAACCCGATCTGCGCCATAATATGGATTATCTTTCTGAAACATACCTTTCATACACTCCGGTACCAATTGAATCTCTTATCGGGGAAAAAGGAAAGAACCAGAAAAACATGAGGTCGGTTCCTGTTGAGCAGATTCTTGAATATGCAGTTGAAGATGCTGATGTAACGTACCAGCTGAAAGACATTTTTGCACCAAGGCTTGAGAATGAAAATCTTAAGGAGCTGTCAGAAACGATAGAAATGCCCCTGATAAAAGTTCTTGCTGATGTAGAAAGGGCAGGAGTGATACTCGATGAGGAGAATCTGAAATCCATCAGCGGAAAGCTTCGGGAAGATATTCTGAAGCTTGAAAAAGAGATCTATGAGCTGGCCGGAACAGAGTTTAATATCTCATCGCCAAAACAACTTGGAGACATATTATTCATCAGGATGAAGCTTGATGAAAAAGCCAGGGTCACAAAAACAAAGCAGTTTGTAACGAATGAGGAGATACTCCAGAGAATTGCCGGTAAACATCCAATTATCGACAAGGTGCTGGAATACAGGGGCCTGAAGAAACTTCTTTCAACTTATGTTGAGGCTCTTCCTATGCTTATCAATAAAAAAACAGGAAGGATACATACCTCATTCAACCAGGCAGTTGCTGCTACCGGCAGGCTTAGTTCCAATAATCCAAACCTCCAGAATATACCGGTGAAAGATGAAAGGGGAAGGGAGATCCGCAAGGCATTTGTACCTGCTGAAGGACACCTGTTTCTGTCAGCAGATTATTCACAGATAGAGCTGCGACTGATGGCACACCTTAGCAAGGACAAAAACATGATCGCGGATTTTCTTTCCGGCAATGATATCCATGCAGCAACAGCGTCTAAAATATTCAATGTCGAACTCAAGGATGTAACAAGAGAAATGCGAAGCAAGGCAAAGACAGCCAACTTCGGAATTATATACGGGATATCCTCATTCGGACTTTCTGAACGACTTACCATTGGAAGGGGCGAAGCAAAGGAACTGATAGACGGCTACTTTAATTCCTATCCGGGTGTGAAAATCTATATGGATCAAAGTATTAAGAAAGCAAGGGATCTGGGTTATGTGACTACTATGTTCGGACGGAAGAGATATACACGGGATATCCATTCCAGAAATCAGGTGGTACGGGGGAATGCTGAGCGAAATGCAATTAATGCTCCGATACAGGGAACCGCAGCGGATATAATTAAAATTGCAATGATAAGGATTCATGAACGGTTGGAGAAGGAAAACCTCAGGGCAAAAATGATCCTTCAGGTACATGATGAACTTATTTTTGAGGTTCTGCCAGAAGAGCTTGATAAAGTGAAAGATATGGTCATTGCTGAAATGTCAGGAGCTGCAAATCTCGACGTTCCCCTTAAGGTGGAATGGGGTACCGGACGTAACTGGATGGAAGCGCATTAGGTGAAGGGGAGAAGAGGAGATCGAAGCGAAGCGTAGATTCCGCGAAACGGAAATGGGAGAAAGGGAGAAGGGGAGAAGAGTCACTTACTGGGAGAATGGGGGACTGAAAAATGGAAGTAGAATTTGATAGTTATGGAAGTTAAGGTTGTTTTTCTGGGTGTTCTTTCTGAGGTAACCGGAACAGGTACAAAAATCTATGCCGGAGTAAACACATCAGAAGATCTGAGGATCCGGCTTAATAAGGATTATCCTGAGTTAGAACATTACAAATACAATATTGCCCTGAATAATAGGCTAAACCGATCAGAAAAAACGTTGCAGGATGGCGACGAGATTACTTTGTTCCCGCCATTTGAAGGAGGCTGATTACATTAAATCAGTTTCAGATTAGTTTTGATCCTGTTTTTTTGGAGGCCAGAAAAACCGGTGCAGTCTTTGTTGTTCCACGGGAAGCTTGTATCGCACCTGATTTTCCGTTTAGAATTGATGTGTACATCTCCTTGTTGTTAAGCACCTCAACAGCTTTCTGGATCTGTTCATCTGTTTTAATGGTCCATTTTATTGCACCATCCTCATAAAAGTAACGTCCTATTATTTCATCCATCAGGAGTTCCGTAATTTCTGGTTTGAATTCTTTCAGGTCTTGTTCCAGATCATGAGTAATGTCTTTTTCAAGTGCGTCGAAGGCTTCTTTATGGCCAGCATAATATTTTTCCTTTTTAGCATTTGAAATAAGTTCGGAATAGGACTGCTCTGTAAAGGTCTTATAATTGAATTTTCTGTTTATCAGGAAATTTTTGAAATCATCATAATCCGCATCCGAAAATTTCAGCTGTTCAGGTGTTTTAATATCCGGGTGTTTCCAGTAATAACTGGTAGCATAATCGAAAATGTAATTTCTGAAATACAACTCAGTTGCCACCTGGCTCAATGTTCCCGACATTACTTCTACATCAGGAGCTATTCCACCACCATCTCTGACAATTCTTCCATTTCTCGTTTTGAACTCTCTTATAAGAGAATCTGGTATCACACCAACACTACCATCTTCATTTGGATGGGAGAAGTCAACAGCCTGAATACATCTTCCACTGGGGATATAATATTTTGCAGTTGTGACTTTAAGCTGGGTGTTATAGCTCAAAGGCCTGGTTATCTGAACAAGCCCTTTCCCATAAGAACGCTGCCCAATAATAATACCCCTGTCGAGATCCTGTATTGCACCGGCAACTATTTCTGATGCTGAAGCAGAACCTCTGTTTATTATTACAGCCAGAGCTATTTTCTCATCAACAGGTGATTTGGTGGTTTTGTAATCACTGTCAAATTGTTTGACTTTCCCTTTGGTGCTCACTACTTCATTACCAGGACCAACAAACAGGTTGACAATCTCAACAGCTTCTGACAATAACCCGCCGGGGTTACCCCTAAGGTCGAGGATTATTTGTTTGGGATTCTGAGCTTTAAGAGATATGAGGGCGGACTTTACTTCATCGATACAATTCTGGGTAAAATTTGTAAATCTTATGTATCCTGTATTTTTATCGATCATACCGTAAAAAGGAACCGGGGGTACTGCAATTCTTTCTCTTTTCATCTGAAAATCAGACTCTTTCCCATTTCTCTCTATAGTCAGAGTGATAGGCGTTCCCGGGTCTCCCTTTAGTTTATCACTTACTTTATCTGTAATCATGTTTTTAAGTAAAACGCCATCAACTTTCTTAATTATGTCTCCCGGTTTAATTCCGGCAAGATCAGCCGGAAAGCCTTTATAAACCTCTGTGACAATTGTAAAATCACCTTCATTTCTTACCAGAGATCCGATGCCACCATATTTCCCTGTAGTCATAAATGTGAAATCATCAATTTCAGATTCAGGATAATAGACAGTATAGGGGTCAAGAGTTTTCAGCATGTTGTCCATCCCCGACTTGATTAGCTTTTCGGGATTGATCTCATCGACATAAAATGTATTAAGCTCCCTGAACATCGAAAAGAATATGTCGAGGTTTTTTCCTATCTTGAATTCCCTTGATTCCTGAGTCCCAAAGAATGCAATACTGACGCCAGACAAGGCAACTACTGCGATAACGATCAACCATCTCCTCAAATATGTTTTTTTCATCCTGTGCAGGTATTATTACAGATCGGCTAAAATAATAAGATTTAATATTAACGGAGTGGGAATAAGGTTTTTTAAAACAACTTTAACAATTTGGTTATGAAATGTCTATTGTATTAACAAAGTACCCGACAATCTGTTTTACTCCTTTTTCAGTCTGAACATAATCAGAAACCTCTTTTTCCCTGTAAATTATTGTGAATACTATTTTTTTCCCGGCAGAAGAAAGGTGATTGTACAGGAGAGCTTTATTTTTTCTGTAAGCTTCGCGCATTCTTCTTTTAATCAGGTTCCTCGTAACAGCATGCCGGAAGGTTTTTTTGGGTACACTGAAGGCGACCTGTGCCGGGAATGGGATTTCTTCACTTGTATATGACCATACAATAAGAAAAGGATTGCAATAGAAGCTTTTCCCGTTTTCAAAAAGAGTGTCAATAATCTTTTTGCTGCAGAGTCTTTCGGATTTATGGAATGTTTCGCCGGTATAAAGCATAATAGAAAATTGCCGGGTAAGATATCTCAGAAATGTTTCCCGGAATAATTAAATGAGGGCTTATCTATTATTTTATATTCCTGTTATACTCTTTCAGGAAGTCATCCAGGGCCATTGTCATTGAAGGAGCCTTTGCGTTGGGGGCATTTATATCAAGTCTGAATCCCTCCTGTTCAACCGCACAGGCTGTTGTTGGTCCAAATGCTGCTATTTTTATTTCTCCCTGCTTGAATTCCGGAAAATTCTCCCGCAGGGATTTTATTCCGGAAGGGCTGTAAAATACAAGGATGTCATAATCAAAATCCTTGACATTGGAGAAATCACTGCTGATCGTTTTGTAAAGAGTTCCGATTGTGAACTTGATACTATTCTTTTCAAGGAGCTCAGGAATTTCTGCATTATGTGGTTCTGAGAGAGGAACAAAATAATGGTCTTCCCGGTGCTTAATAATAATATCAATCAGGTCCTGGAATCTCGATTTGCCATGGAAGATCTTACGCTTTCGGTAGACGATGTATTTCTGCAGATAAAATGCAACATTTTCTGTTATGCAGAAATACTTCATTGTATCAGGCACCACAACCCTCATTTCGTTACAGATCCTGAAGAAATGATCTATCCCGGTTTTGCTTGTAAAGATAACTGCAGTAAAATCAAGCAGATTGACCTTCTGCTGACGGAAATCCTTAACTGAGATCCCCTCAACCTGGTTAAATGGTTTAAATTCAATCTTCAGGTTATATTTCCTGGCTAACTCGAAATATGGAGATTTCGGATTCTGTGGCTCAGGCTGCGACACTAAAATCTTCCTTATTTTCACTTCCTCACAGATTTAGTTTGACCTTCAAAACAACTCTCAGCATCCTATAAAATCGTGGCTGCATATTTAACAATTACAGCAACAGGCAGAATTTCTAGCGCACAAAGGTATAAAATCAAATATAATATTGATGTATGTCGGCTTATAAAAATCAGGAATAATCTGGAGATCCGGAGAAGGTACAAAACGGCAACTATCACAAAACCAGTGTAAAACAGCAGATTGGCGGGAAGTATGTTTGTATACAAAATAAAGATAGATAGTACCAGCAGAATCATAGAAGCAAACCTGTAAACCTGGTAAATCCAGTAAAGGTATTCCCCGAAAACCACATGTTCTTCGCTTATATTTCCCACAATCAGGCAAATGAGGTGCCTGGCAGTCACAGCTGAAACGACAACAATAAAAGAGATAGCGCTATACCTGGCCTGATTTACATATGAGGGAACAATATCGAGCCAGATGGCAAAAAGAAATAAAAATATGCTTATGTTTATAAAAGCCGAAAGGTTAAAAAGGGTAGCCTGCCATTGAAAAAGAGAGCCTCTTTCCTTCGAAGCCAGTTCTTTTATTCCCCTGAAAAAGAAAAATTTTCCCAGATCCTTAAATAGTTTCAGAAGTTCGCTTCTGATGAGGCCGTAAATAAGTATTGCAAATAAAAGAAAAGGAAGAAACCAGTCATTCTGGAATACAGGTTCGGGTAACTCAGCTCCGGGCTTTAAATGGGTTGTAATTGCCGCCCTCGACCGTTCATCCATCTCCCTGTTTATTGAAGTGAATACATAGGGGAATTCCTTCAGAATATCTTGTCTGACAGAGAAAATAACATTTGAAGAATCACGGTAATTTATATCTGCAACAGGATTTCTGGAACACGATGTCGAGGTATCCTGTTCCCATGCTTTTTTGATAACCGGAACTATAATCTGGTTATGCTTTGCAGAATCTGATCTTGCTGAGTTCTGAAGCTTATTGGCAGAAACAGTATGGGTAGCCGTATCGCGACCCTGATTTATCCTTAACGTGAGAGTATCCTGGATTATGCTTTCGGTCATTATTTCTGCCGGTGATAAGTCCGACAAAAATAGTGATAATAAAACAGATAATTATCGAATTCCCGGCAGAGTGATCTTTTCAGAAATGATCAGTCCGGGTTTCAACTATTTCTGACAGAATGTTGTTTGCCAGACGGCTTGCACCTATCCTGAAAAGCTTTGGATTGAGCCACTCTTCTCCAAGGCAATATTTAACAATGTTATAAAAGATTATTGCATCCCCGGGAGTAACAATTCCCCCGGCAGGTTTAAATCCTACCCTAATACCGGTTTCGGAATAGAAATCAGAGATTGCCTTGCACATCACAAAAGCAGCTTCAGGAGTTGCAGATACATTGACCTTGCCTGTCGAGGTCTTAATAAAATCAGCACCTGCGTCCATGGCGATCATTGAAGCTTTAAATATCTGGTCAGTGTCATTGAGCAACCCGGATTCAACAATTACTTTTAGCTGTTTATCACCGATGATGCTCTTGATTTCTCTGATCTCATCAGCCACCACTGTATAATCATTGGCAAGGAAAGAACCCAGCGGAATAACAATATCAACCTCATCAGCGCCGGCATCAACTGCCATCTTGCTCTCGTTGATCTTAATAATTTTAAAAGTCTGGGAAGATGGAAAACCTCCGGCAACAGAGGCTATTCTGACATTCCTTACTGTAAGTTTTTCTTTTACAACACCTACAAAATTAGGAAAAACACAAATTGCAGCAACATTGGGGAGTCCATGAAACTTGCTCGGGAAGCTGTTAACCTTACCTGTAAAATGGATAATATGGCTTTTATTGTCTGTAGTATTCAGACTTGTCAGGTCAATTACACTCAGGATCGTTTTAAGAACTTCCTTATCTGAAATTAATGTATTCTCATGATAAATTTCTTTAAAACCCTTCTTAATTTCAGAGGACGTAGGAGCTGACTTGAACAGTTTTTGATATAGCTTTGTCATGAAACCAAATTTAAATTAACCTTCACAAAAATGAGAAAAAAGACCGGGTTCAATATACTGCTTTTTGTTTTGATTATGCAACTGTTTTTTGCGATAAGTTGCATAAAAAGTTCTAAGTCAAGGAATGATGGAGTTCTGATCAAGACAGACCAGTTATTTTCTGATATGTCAGAAAAGGAAGGTATGCATAAAGCATTCCTCGCTTTTTTTGCTGACAGCGGGGTAATGTTAAGAGATAATGGTTACCCAATTAATGGGAGGGACCAGCTGATGGAAGTTTTCTCGGGAAGACCGGATACCGGATTCACTCTGGTATGGAAGCCGGTTTTTGAAAAGATAGCCGAAAGCGGGGAGCTGGGGTATACTATCGGTTACTATACAAGAACTGTCAAAGCTACAGGAGAAGCCGGCCGTGGGACTTATGTCACGATCTGGGAAAAACAGAAGGATGGCAAATGGAAATTCGTGCTGGATACGGGAACGGATGGCCTGCCAGAGAAAAAGTAGCCCCCTCTCCCGCTTCGCGGGATCTCCCCCAAATGGGGGAGAAAAAGCGTCTTCATTTTCGAGGATCTCATTAAATGACAATGTATTATCCCCTTCAAAGGGTGATTTCCTATATTGTGGCATAATTTAGTTTTAACATCTTGTTTATTAGAATGTTGTACATAT
>JAHEYW010000142.1 GCA_023251395.1 Bacteroidales bacterium | reverse complement strand
ACCTATTACCTGTGCAAAGAACTGGCCAGAATCTCCGTAGAACAAACCTTTAACTGTACCGGTTACACCGTTCCATCCATCACCATAGGTGCCATCAGCAAAAAGTCCAAGGGCAAGACAACCCCACGCTCCATTCACTCCATGAACTGCTATCGCTCCAACAGGGTCATCAATCTTTAGTTTACGTTCTACGAAGAATGCGGCTTCGATGACCAATACTCCTGAAATAAGACCAATAAGGGCAGCACTTCCAACAGAAACAAATGCACAGGGTGCAGTAATGGCGACCAGACCAGCCAGCATACCGTTTAACATCATAGTTGGATCAGGTTTCTTTATTCTGAAAAGCCACATCCAGAGGGTTGATGCAAAGGCGCCGGTTGCAGACGCAATCATTGTATTCACAGCAACAACAGAAATTCTAAGATCTCCTCCTGAAAGAGTTGAACCCGCATTAAAACCGAACCATCCGAATGCAAGAATGAATGTTCCTATTACTGCCATTGGAATGTTATGTCCGGGTATTGCATTGGCTGATCCATCGCGGTTGAATTTTCCGATACGTGGACCCAGTATTGCAGCTCCGACTAATGCCAGAACACCTCCGGTAAGATGTACAACAGATGAACCGGCAAAATCAACATGCCCGTGACCAAGCCCAAAGGAGGTTCCCAAATCTGCAAGCCAACCGCCGCCCCATACCCAGTTTCCATAAATCGGGTATATTATTGTTCCAACAAGAAGACCGTAAACAAAAAATGCAAGATATTTCCATCTTTCAGCCATTGAACCTGTTGGTATAGTAGCCGTGGTATCCATAAATACCATCTGAAAAAGGAACAATGCAAAAACACCAACATCATAAACACCATTAAGACCAAATCCTTTCCACCCGATTACATCAAAAGTTTTTCCAAACAGGTGTATTGACAATTCATGATTGAGTCCATCAAATCCGCCCAGGGTTCCCAGCGATCCAAACCCCCCGAACATAAACGCAAATCCACAAATAAAAAACCCGAGCATTCCAAGTGGATAGATAAGGAAGTTCATTGCCATAGTGTGGGCTGCATTCTTTGCCCTGGTCAGCCCTGCCTCAACCATTGCAAAGCCAGCCTGCATGAACATAACGAGGAAACCGGCGATAAGAACCCATATCATGTTATTAGCTACCCTGTTATGTCCTGCAAGATTTGCAACTTCAGCAGGAGTTGGAGCAGAAGCAGTGGCTGACGGAACATCAGATGAGTTTCCGGTGAGAACACCTGATGGATCAGGTTTTCGTACAGGCAAGTTATCCGCATAAACGGAAGACCCTATTGCAAAAAAAGCTACTAATAGCAGAAGTATATATTTTTTTATCATGATTCCAAGATTTTAATTGTAATTACTTATTTGTTTAACAGGTCACCCGGACCTGAAGTAGATGACTCACCTCTCGCCCCATTACTAATCCTTACTGATTCTTCGACGTTATAGCTGAAGATCATGCCATCACCTATCTCTCCGGTAAAGGCGGCCTTCTGGATACAGTCAATAGTTTTTTGAAGGTTGATGTCCCTTAATACAATTGATATAAATATTCTTGGAATATACTGAGTATCATATACAGTACCACGATAAGTATGATGGCCACGTGCAATTTCATTTCCAACTCCTGAAGCGTCCCAGTAGGAGAAGAAATCGATACCTATCTTCTTTAATTCAGTTTTTACTTCATCAAACTTTGATGTGCGTATTATTGCTTCAATCTTTTTCATTGTTACTTATTTAATAAATGTTAAAATGAGAAACCAACAACCATATAAGCCTGTTTCCTGTCTGGGTTCACAATCACCTGCCCGTTGACAGGGACAGAGAATTTATCTGTTATCTCGATGCTTTTTGTAACACCAAAACCTACATTACACAGATCAAATTCATTGTCGTGGGTATACCAGCCATTGCCAGCTCCGGCAAAAACATTGAATCTGCCTTTCTGATATCCGGCCTGCAGATATATATCGCTTCCGCAAGATCCTGCTCCACCGGCCTTATTGAATACATAATTGGCACTCAGAGTAAGACCCCATTTGGTAAAACTGCTGTTAAACTCAACTGCATGAGATCCGGTTGTCTTCGAAATATCAAAAACATCCAGCCCCGGATAGTGGTAATCAGTAAAACCAAGTGACAGACCAAAAGGCATACAGTATAAAATATAGGGATCTGTTTCTGTGTAACCATTAACATCAAATGAACCCCATACTCCTGCTGTCAGACCACCGGCAGTCATTTTAACTGAAGGTTGTACAGAAGGTCCTTTTCCATACCTGGTTCCGCGGAACAGATATGAAGAATAAAAATCTGCCCCTGCGTTAAGATCAACCTTCTTTTGATTTTGCTGCGAATAGGCAACAGAAAAATTTAACAAAATCAATGTCAGACTTCCTGTAACAAACAATCCAATTTTCTTCATAACAATTAATATTTAGAGTTAATACTGCGATAAAAATATATATATTTTGATTATACCCCCATATATTTTACATTTATTTTAATTATTTTATCCTTTCTTTGCCTTACCCCCCCCTCTATTTATATCTATTATAAATTATTTATGTTCTTTTTTGGCTACCCCCCCCTTAATTATAATATCTGAGAAATAAATTTCACATATATTCATATTTAAGAGAAAATCTCCGTTAAATATCTGTATTTGTGATAAATACTATATATAAACAAAAAAGGGGCTGATGAATACATCAGCCCCTTTTGAAGGTCTACCCGATATTTTCAGGCACTTTTAAAAATATCCCAGACAAATGCCCTGATACCTACTTCCTCATTTATTCCATCAATCTTTTTTACCGTATCCAGAACCTTGTCAACAATCTGATCATCAACTATGGTAAGGACACTTTTATTAATTTCCGGCCATGCATGTGTTCCGAGATGTGGGACTCCGGTTTCACTACCTCTTCCCTGGACATTTTCCCAAAGCGAATAGCCTTTTATTCCAAGCTTATCAAGCATATACTCTATCTTCTCAGTATGTGCCTGGTTGTATATGATCATAATTGCTTTCATTATTTCCTGTTTTTAATTAGTTATTATCATTACTTCTGCCCATAAGAGAATCCATCTCTGTATAAACGGCCAGGCTCTTATTCCTTTCACCATGTTTGGCGAAAACTGCATAGACAACCGGCACTATAACCAGGGTTACAATAGTTGAGAATACAAGGCCACCAATTACTGCTACTCCCATCGGACTCCACATCTCAGAACCAGTACCCGCACTCATGGCGAGTGGTAACATACCAAGTATTGTAGTGGCAGATGTCATGATAACGGGTCTCAGCCTTGATCTTCCGGAGATAGCGATTGCATCGTAAAGCTCATGACCTCTTTCTCTCATCAGATTGATAAAATCAACAAGAACAATCGCATTCTTGACCACAATTCCTATCAACATTACCGCTCCTATTCCTGAAATAACACTCAGGGAGGTTTTTGTCAGGAACAATGCAATTGCAACCCCCGAGAATGCAAAAGGGATTGAGAACATTATAATGAATGGCATCTTCAGTGATTCAAACTGCGAAGCCATTATAAGATAAACAAGGATAAGGCTTATTGCCATCAGAAGGGCGATATCCTTAAATGAATCCATCTGATCCTTTATAGCTCCTGAGATCTGCACCATTACACCCGCAGGAAGCACCATTCCATCAATAATATTCTGTACATCGGTCTGCAGGTCAGTCAGAGACCTCTTATATGGAGTAAAGGAAACTGTTACAATTCTTTCCTTACGTTTTCTTTCAATTGTTGGTGGAGCCCAGTATTCCTTTATACCTGCGATTTCGCCCAACCTGATGATCTGACCCTGAACATTTGGAATACCAATGTTTTCAATATCGGTGATAGTCCTTGTCGAGCTGCGTTTGTACCTTACAACCATATCATATTCATCACCAAACTGACGCAGCTTGGTTGCAGTAAGACCGTCTACACGGTTCTTGACAGCTGTGGAAACCATAGCTGTATTAAGACCATTTGCGATCATCTTGTTCTGATCAAATATGATCTGAAGTTCAGGTTTTGATTTATCACGGCTCACTGCGACATCCTTCGCCCCTTCAACCTTACTTATTTTCCCGGCCAGTTCTTCTGCCACAAGGTTTGTCTCTGACACATTGTAACCATAGATTTCAACATCAACGGTATTGCTGCCAAAGCTGCCCATATTGTCAGAGGTACTTACCTTATAATCAACTATTTCTGGTACTTTGGCAAAATCCTTTCTCATTTCATCTGCGATCTCAAAGACTGTTCTTTTCCTTTCCTTCATCGGAACAAGGTGAAGGCTTAATGAAATAGTATGCGTACCCTGAGCTGTGAAGATTGATGCAAAGCCTCCCTGGTCATCTGAACCGCTGGAGGTGGATGATAGATTGATCTCCGGATATTTTGCCTTAACAAGGTTATTCAGAGAATCAGCAATTCTAACAGTTTCACTTACTCTTGTACCTGTCTGAAGCTTGATTGTTGCAGTGATCCTCGACTGGTCTGCTTCTGGGAAGAACTCTGTATTGATAAATAAGAAGAGTGCCATTGAGCCTGCAAACACCAGGAATGCAACAACTGCAGTGAATGTCTTGTGGTGAAGCACCCATTTTAAAGTTCTTTCATAAAAATGGTCGAACCAGTCAAGCCCCTTCCTGATACTTCCGTCGTACGTCCAGAACGAAGCGTTCTTATTGATCGGATACCATTTTAGCAACATGGCACTTAGAGTTGGCGTAAGAGTGATTGCTGCAAAAACAGAAGTGACAATGGTTATTGTAACACTCATACCCAGCTGCTTGAATAACACACCAGTTAACCCTTTGACAAATGTGAGCGGGAAGAAGACCGCAACGACAGTCATTGTTGTAACGATCACAGCCAGCCATACTTCATTAGTAGCATATATTGATGCTTCCCTTGGTCTGCTGCCTCTTTCGATGTGCTTTGTAATGTTTTCAAGAACCACAATTGCATCATCCACAACCATTCCGATCGCTATGGAAAGGGATGTCAGAGAAATGATATTTATCGAGGCATTCGTAATAAAAAGATAAATGAATGCTACGATCAGTGAAATTGGTATCGTCAGAATTATAATAAAAGTAGCCCTCCATCTTCCCAGGAAGAACAGAACTACAAGTATCACAAAGATAGCTGCATACATCAGTGTATCAGTCAGGTTACTGATCGATCCTGTGATAAATGAAGCACTGTCAAATAATTTTTCAATCTTCACATCAGGTGGAAGACCTTTAGTAAGATCTTTCAGGGCTTTATCAACCTCATTAGTTACCTTAACTGTATTACCACCTGACTGCTTCTGGATGTACATACCCATGCCGTCGACACCATTGATCTTTGTGCTGAGCTTTGATTCCCTGATAGTATCCCGTACCTCAGCAATGTCTTTCAGATAAATGTTGTTTCCATTGAAACTTGTAACAACCAGGTTCTTAATAACATCGCTTTCAGGAAACTCACCCTGGATACGGAGGGGGTAGTCGGTTTTGCCCATCTCAAGATATCCGGCCGGCAGGTTCATGTTTTCTGAACGGAGCACATTTCCTATCTGCTCAATTGTCAGGTTATAAGCTTCCATTTTTCTGGGCTCAATATCAATGTAGACTCTCCGGCCCGGAACACCGGAAAGTGAAACGGATCCAACACCTTCAATCCTGTTAAGTGGGTTGACAATCTTCTCATCAAGGATCTTTTCAAGTCCGGCATAGCTTTCTTTTGCTGTTATAGCATAGAAAACAATGGGCATCATATTGGTATTGAACTTAATAATTGTCGGTTTTTCGCAGCCATCAGGTAAATAGCGCTCAATCATGCTGAGCGCACTTCTAATGTCATTTGATGCTTCATCAAGATTTGTCCCGTATTCAAAATTCATGAAAATAACAGAAGAGGCATCACTTGATCTTGATGTAATCTCCTTCAGTTTGCTTACTGAGTTCAGGGAGTTTTCAAGTGGTTTCGTCACATTGGATTCAATGTCTGTTGCACTTGCACCCGGGTATGTTGTAAAAACAACAACATATGGTAATTCCATTTCGGGATAAAGGTCAACCGGCAACTGGGTAAGTGAATAAACCCCCATTACTATAAGGCCGACAAATATCAGAATTGTTGTTACCGGCCTTTTTACTGATGCACTATAAATGCTCATATCGTTTCAGTATGAATTGTTAATTTTTTACCTCAAGCTTGTCACCGGTGATAAGTCTTGCCTGCCCTTCAGTTACAAGTTTATCGCCTTCCTTAATCTTATCTGTAATGATCTCAAGTTTATCATCAAATCTTTTACCTATCTCTACTTCTACCCTTTCAGCAATATTCCCTTTATCAATAAATACGAATCTGATATTGGTACCTTCCTGAACAAGTACTGTGTTTGCAGGAACAACGAATGTTTCAACTTCACCAACATCCATTGATACTCTTACATACATACCTGGTTTCAGCAGATCATTCCTGTTCTGAAGTTCAAGCTCCACAATGAAAGACCTTGTTGATGCATTAACTGTAGGATAGATCCTGAAAACCTGTGCATTAAACTTTTCATTCTTATAAACATCTGCAACAACTTCTGCTTTCATTCCTCTTTTTATCATTGGATAGTATTGTTCAGAAATGCTGACATTTATCTTAAGCGGGTTGATCTGCATGACGGTCACAACTGCCGATCTTCCTGACTGGGTTGTAGGTGTTCCTGAGTACATTTCACCATTTTCAAAATATTTACCTGTCACTATTCCATCGAAAGGAGATTTAAGAGAAGTATTTTGTTCCATGAACTCAACATTTGTCTTTGTAACATCATACTGTGTCTTAAGCTGATCATACTGTTGTTGTTTTGCACTTCCTGTTTTAAGCAAAGTATCCAATCTGGCGAGATCCTTTGCAAGACTTGTCAGCTGAACTTTCTGCTGATAAAGCTGGGTTCTGTCCATGAGAAAAAGGTCATCTCCTTTATTAATTCTGTCTCCGACCTGCACGTATATCTTTTCAATTCTTCCGGGTGTTGATGGAACAACATTTACCTCATAATATGGCAGTACAGTTGCTGTATAATCTAATGTTCTTCCGATTTTCGTCTTTGAAAGGGCTTCTACTTTTACCGGAATTGCTGCTTTTCCTGTTTCTGCAGATGCAGCCTGGGTAGAATCTGTTTTGCCCGACTTTGATGAGCATCCTGAAAGCATCAGAATACTGATCATAATTGCTGAAAAAGTTTTGAAATAGTTCATTATTTTTAAGTATTAAATGTTTCTTATTTTTTTATAGGTTATTCAGAAGTTTATCCAGGGCAAGCTTTGTCTGGAGCAGGTTCATAAGTGCTGATACATAGTTATTCTCTGCCTGCAGATACAGGCTGTTTGACTGGGTAAGATCCAGACTGGATGCCATACCCTGCCTGAATTTGTTTTCCATACTTGAATATACCCTTTTTGATACTTCAACGTTTGCTTTCTGAGTCTTGTATTGGAGATTGGCATTGACCAGATTATACCTTAACTGCTTCTCCTGAATTTTTAGCTGATCGCTCACCATATCTTTGGTCACCCTTGCTTTTTCCAGATTCAGCTCCGCTCTCTTAATTTTTGTATATCTCTGCCCGCTTGCAAAAATCGGGATGGAGATCTGCATTCCAATAATGGAATTCGGGAACCATCTCTGATCTGAAATTTTATCACCCATTCCGTTTGTCCCATATGTATAAAACCCTGCAAGAGTGGGAAGGACTACAGCTTTCTGGCTTTTCAAACTTAGGGAGGACATTAATTCCTGTCCCTGGATAAGCCGGTAGTTCACATTTTTATTCTCATCAAATTCCTGAGAAATGAGGGCATCAACATTTATATTATTTGTTATTGATTCAAGATTATCGACAAGTTTAATTCTGGTATCAGCGGCAACACCAAGCTGGAACCTCAGAAGATTATAGTTAAGCTCGATCGATCTTTGCAAAGAGCTGCGTGAGTTTTCAACCATCGTAACATTTGAAACCATCTGATCAACATCTGTCTGTTCTGCCATACCGGCAGCAAGCATTGCCTTTGTTGATTTGAGGATCTCATTAAGGTTTGCCAGGTTTCCATCAAGTATCTGAAGTGATTTGTCTGAGACAAGGATCAGATAATAGGCGGTTGCCACTGATTCTTTCGTATCCTGTTCAGATTTTTCAAGGTTATCTGCTGTTATCTTCTGAGCAAGTTTTGTTGTTTCCAGTCCAACCCAGAAGGGTGCATTAAAGAGAAGCATTGTTGCCTGACCACTGAGGCTGGTATTGAACTGCGAGCCAAAGGTTACAGGAACTTTGGTTCCTGGCTTTCCAAAAAAATCGCCAGGTAAAAGAGTCGTCATAAGCTTCAGGTTATCATTGAAGGAACCGCTTGCACTCATTTGGGGCAAGGCATTTGAAATTGTTTCCCAGAGGGCCAGATCGGACGACTTTACATCGAGTTTCGATGCCATAACCATCTTATTATGCAGGATTGCATATTCCTCAGCTTCCTTGAGTGACAGGCTCATTTCACCGCTATTCTGCTGTGTGAAAGCATACCCACCATTAAGCAGGATTATTAATAATGTTGCGAGAATTCTGTTTTTCATTTGTACAACTGTTATTTAAAGTAGTTTATAAGTTAAAATTTCATTTCCTGTTTATTAATCAGCTCTATACCAGCTGGTGTGGAGATTCCTCTTAAATAGTTGATAACAACATTCCTGACAACCTCTCTTCTAGAAAAAATATCAAAAGGGTAATGTGAATTGTCCATCGTGGTTCTTCCAAGATATACCATACATCTGTTCACCAGGTCAGGGTTTATATCTTTCCGGAATAGCTTTTCTTTCATCCCCCTTTCAAAGAACTCAATGTAACTGCTGTAGTCAGGCATTTCATATTTATCAGCCTTTTTCATTAATACTTCAGTATGAAATTTCTTAATATCATTCAGAAATGCCGGACTCATCTGTTGGAAATGATCCATGTTAAGCTGGAGAAATTTGAATATTGCCACAATTGCATTTTCCGATTCATCAAGTACTTTTTTGACCATGAACTTTTGTTTCCCTGCCATCCAGCTGAGAACC
>JAHEYW010000141.1 GCA_023251395.1 Bacteroidales bacterium | reverse complement strand
CAAGAGTCGATTTCGGAGTTACTTCAAGTGCAATGCTGAGTTCTGCCTATAAAGGTTCAACCAGTAAGGAACCATTCAGGAACCTCAGGCTTATTGCAAAAATAGAAGACCCCTATTATTTTCTTGTTGCAATCAGAAAAGAATCAGGTATAAAGGATTTCAACTCTATAAAACAACAGCATTTTCCTGTCAGGATCATGGGCGTTGATGCCAACATGATGACAATCCTGAAATACTATGGTATTACAGTTGATGATATTCAGACCTGGGGTGGAAAAACAAGAGTTACGAGAGACGAGGCACTTAAAGGTGATTTTGATATTGTCGCCGGTTTTATGGCAAGTCCAGCTTTAAATCCTGAATCAGCATACTGGACCACATTAAGCCAGAAATTTGACCTCTATTTCATGGAATTTCCTGAAGAACTGTTAAAGACTATTGCACAACAGAATGAGGATGCGGAAATCATGGAAGCCCATTATGGATTGCTTAGAGGACTCACAAGAAGGATTAAAACACTTGGAAGATCAGGAGAATCTGTCTTTGCTCGAGATGATACTCCTGACCAGGCTGCTTATGACCTGGCTAAAGCGATAGATGAAAATCATGGTGCATTGAAATGGTATATAAGGATTTATACTTTTGATCCCAAAACTGTCTGGCAGAACTTTGGCGTCCCGCTTCATCCCGGAGCTGCAAAATATTACAAGGAAGCGGGGTACATAAAAAACTGATATTTTATAGCTTTCTCAATTACAAAAGTTAATTTGGCAAAATATTTATTAAAACTATGAAAATGAAATCTAGAATCTTTTTACTGACAGGATTGCTTTTACTAAGCATTAAGGGATTTTCACAGGATCCAAATTTCTATATCTATCTGTGCTTCGGGCAATCAAACATGGAAGGCAATGCAAGAGCACAGGCTCAAGACTCAATTGTAGATGAACGTTTCAAAGTACTTGAGGCAGTTGATTGTCCTAAGCTAAACAGGGAAAAGGGTAAATGGTATACAGCCACTCCACCTCTTTGTCGCTGCACGACAGGTCTCAACCCTGCAGATTATTTCGGAAGAACAATGGTCGCCAATCTTCCAAAGAACATAAAAATTGGTGTTATAAACGTTTCAGTGGCAGGCTGCAAGATTGAATTATTTGACAATGATACTTACGAATCTTATTCAGCAACTGTTGCAGACTGGATGAAAAATATGATCAAAGAATATGGAGGTAGTCC
Source organism: Bacteroidales bacterium (assembly GCA_023251395.1). Classification (GTDB taxonomy): domain Bacteria; phylum Bacteroidota; class Bacteroidia; order Bacteroidales; family VadinHA17; genus LD21. Next base: position 7,950 of record JAHEYW010000141.1, on the reverse strand, counting down.
TTATAACAGACTGGTTGAAATGGCAAAACTGGCACAGAAAGATGGTGTTATAAAAGGAGTGCTCCTGCACCAGGGAGAATCAAATACCGGCGATACACTGTGGCCTGCAAAAATTAAAAAAATATATGACAGGCTTATGGTCGATCTTAAGCTAAATCCAAAGGCGACGCCTCTTCTTGTCGGTGAAATGGTAAATGCAGACCAGAATGGTGCCTGTGCGAGCATGAACAAAATTATCGCTACACTGCCTCAGGTTATTCCAAACTCATATGTGATTTCATCAGCCGGCTGTACAACACGCGAACGCCTTCATTTTACTGCTGAAGGTTACAGAGTTTTCGGCAAAAGATATGCAGCCGCTATGCTGTCAACAATGGGGATTAAGGCTAATATAACTGAATAAAAAAAGCCGGAAGTCGGAAGCCCGAAGATAAATTACTAAATTCTATACTACGGAGTTCACGGAGATTGTTCATTATCTGTGCAACTCCGTGGTGCGTTTTGCTATCAGTGTAATTAATAGAGTTAATTAGAATGCAAAGAGTTCAATTTTTTCATACATGCTGCAATTAAATTGGGCTTGACAATCTGATTAAATACCACTATAACAAGTTAGAAATTTCTGATTAAATAATACTTTATCAAACCATAATCAGAATAAAAAAGTTACATAATTAATAAGATTGTACCTTTACGTAAATCAGATCCAGTTTATACGCCAAAAATTTAACAGATGGCTGTATGAAAATCATTGACTTAACCCCTGAATATGAAAGCCTGTATTTCTGCTGTCTGGAAGACTGGTCAGACGAAATAAAGGAAGCCGGTGATCATAAATCCTGCTGGTACAAAAAGATGAAGGAAAAAGGCCTTCGTGTCAAACTTGCCCGGACAGATAATGGCACAATAGGCGGAATGATTCAATATTTACCTGTCGAAGCCTCCTTTGCAGAAGGCAGGGATTTGTATCTCATACTCTGCATTTGGGTTCATGGCCATAAGTATGGAAGGGGAAATCATCAGAAAAAAGGGATGGGTAAGGCTTTGCTGGCTGCAGCTGAAGAAGATGTAAAAAACATTGGATCAAAAGGAATAGCTGCCTGGGGTCTTTCAATACCAGTTTTTATGAGGGCTTCGTGGTTCAGGAGACAGGGTTATAATGTGATTGATAAAAATGGTATGTTCAGGTTATTATGGAAACCGTTTTCTGCTGAAGCAATACCACCAGCTTTTATTAAACAAAGAAAAAAACCGGAACTAATAGCGGGAAAAGTAAACATTTCTCTTTTTTTGAATGGGTGGTGCCCTGCCCAGAATATGGTTCACGAAAGAACAAAAAGGGCAATGGCAGGATTTGAAAATTATATAACCCTGAATGAGTACAACACTTTAGATAAAGATCTTCAGAGAGAATGGGGAATATCTGATGCCGTTTATATCGATAAGAAAGAGATCAGAACCGGACCTCCCACTTCATATAAAAAAATCAGAAAAGTGATTGAAAGAAAGGTAAAGAAGCTATAACCGGTAATCCTGATTACCTTTGACTTTACAATTTGTTTCACAATAAATATTAAAACACCCTGAGCTATTATGATCTCCAGAAATATTACTCTGCAACTCGCCTCTCTGTTCCTTCTCGTTAATCCCATTATCGCTCAGGATAATCTTCAGAAACCTGTTCCTGTCGACCCTGAAATCATATCAGGTAAGCTTGAAAACGGCCTTACATATTTTATCAGAAAGAATAATGAACCCGAAAAGAGAGCAAGTTTCTACTTCATTCAGAATACCGGGGCTCTTCTTGAAAATGATGATCAGAACGGTCTGGCTCATTTTCTTGAACACATGGCCTTTAACGGGACTTTTCACTTCCCGGGGAAGAAACTGATAAGTTCCCTGGAAAAACATGGTGTTGCCTTTGGTGATGATATCAACGCCTATACTGGTCAGGACGAAACAATCTACAACCTGAGTAATGTGCCTGTTGATTCCCCCGGACTCATAGACAGCTGCCTTCTTGCCCTTTATGACTGGTCCCATTTTGTCAGTCTGACAGATAAAGAGATAGAAGCAGAAAGGCCGGTTATAATTGAGGAATGGAGAACAAGAAGAGATGCAGACTTCAGAATGAGCAAAATATTTCTTCCTGTTCTCTTCAGGGGATCAAAATATGCAGAGAGGGATGTGATAGGAGATCTGGATATTATAAAGAATTTCCGTAACGATAATCTGAAACAATTCTATTTCGACTGGTATCGTCCGGATCTGCAGGCAATTGCCGTAGTCGGAGATTTTGATCCGGTTGTAATAGAAAGAAAGGTCAGGGATCTCTTTTCACAATTGAAACCAGGTGTAAATCCGAAATCCAGACCTTCGTTTGAAATCCCTTTTCACAAAGAAACTCTTTTCGTCCTGGCTACCGATAAGGAGGCTACTCAGTCATCATTGGATATCTATACTTTTCATAAGGGGACATCAACAACTAATAAGAACCAGGAATATCTGCGGCAGCAACTATTAATAAAGCTGATGAATGCAATGATTGGTGTCAGAATAAACGAGCTCCTGCAGAAAGGAAATCCTCCTTTTATTTCAGGAAATATATCATATTCAGAAATGGTGAGAGGATATGATTCCTTTGATATTTCAGTTGCATCAAAACCAGGTGAAGAGGATAAAGCGCTGACAGCTATTTATACCGAGGCGGAAAGAGCAAAAAGGTTTGGCTTTACCCCCGGGGAGCTCGAAAGGGTCAAGGCAAATGTCCTTACCAGCTATGACAACTATTACAAACAAAAGGATAAGATCCCCAACGATAAATATATTAACCAGATTGAAAACTATTTTCTTACCGCGGAACCCTTGCCATCGATCGATTTTGAATATGATTTCGTCAAAAATGTTCTCCCATCTGTCAAACCTGAAGAAGTATCAAACCTCTACAGGAACCTGATGAAAGATGAAGACAGAGTAATAATTATTACCGGACCAGAAGGCATGAAATCCAGACACCTGACTGAATTTGAAACAAAGGAAATACTTGCAAAGGTCCATAATTCAGAGATTGCTGCTTATCAGGATAATTTTGTTAATCAAAACATTATCAATGAAAAAATTGAAGGGTCAAAGATAAAGGGAACAAAGGAACTCAGACAATTTGGAGCTGTCGAATGGACTCTTGCCAATAATGCAAAGGTTGTATATAAGAAGGTGGATTATGAAAAGGACAATGTTATACTTTCTGCTTTCAGTCCGGGAGGAAGCTCCTTATATGATCTTGACCTTCTTCCTTCGGCAACTATGCTGCCGGCAATTATCGGAACATACGGATTAGGAGATTACGACAACATTACAATCCAGAAATTGATGGCCGGCAGGAAAGCCAGCGCAAGCATAAATCTGGGAGAACTTACAGAAGGAATTTCCGGCTCATCGACTCCAAAAGATTTTGAGACGATGATGCAGTTGATCTGGCTGCGGTTTGAAAAACCACGGTTCGACAGGGAGGCCCATGAAGCAATTATATCGAGGTATAATGCATATTATTCAAATATGTCAAAAGATCCGACCAAGATCATGCAGGATTCAGTATCTCTTTTTCTTACAAATTTCAGTCCTAGAACTATGATCCTTAATACCGGGTTTCTGAAATATGTGGATTTTGAGCAGGTCAGAAAGATTTATATGGAGAGATTCAGGAATGCCTCCGACTTTACTTTTTTTATCGTCGGGAATATCAACGAAGACAGTGCCCGCATAATGGCTGAAAAATATATAGGATCCATAAAAAGCTACGAGGGAAAGGAAAAGTGGGTTGACAGAAATATAAGACCGCCAAAGGGCAAATATGTGAAAGACATTCAGCTGGATCTGGCAATTCCAAAAGCGACTGTCTTCATAAGTCACAATGCTGAATTTAAATATGACCCGTATAACAACGTGGTGCTTAAAGTTATCCAGGGCATCCTAGATATAGTCTTTACTGAAAAAGTACGAGAAGAGGCCGGCGGGACATATGGTGTTTCACTTAGCATCAGTTCTCAGAAATATCCGGTACCTCAGGCCACTGACCTGATAATGTTTGATTGTGATCCTGCAAGAGCAAATGACCTGAAAGGGATAATTTACAGAGAGCTTAATAATCTAATAACAAAGGGACCGGGTAAAGAAAACCTCGATAAAGTTGTTAAGAACCTCCTGAAGAACAGGGAAGAATCAAGGTTACATAATACTTACTGGAGCAATGCACTATACTCCTGGTACCTCACGGGTGTTGATGTAAACGATCGGAGGAACTTTGAAGATATTCTGAAAAGATTGACTCCGGAGGATATCAGGAAAACTGCCGCAAAATTTTACTCCGGGGCGGATATGGAAGAAATTGTGTTCAGACCAAAAGGAAAATAACGCCGTTTCATCTTAAAAAATATTCCTTAGTAACCCGGCAAATACTTTTTTTCATTAAATACTGATTTTGAGTTACATAGTCTTGCTTTTATATTTAATTTTGGTACCGACACTGAAGAGATAAATAATTGTTAAGGTTATGACAACCCGAAGAGATTTCATCAGAACATCATCTGCTGCTGCAGCTGGAAGTATTTTATCACTTGATGCATTAGCTTCTGCAAGAAAGAATGTTTCACCTTCCGATAAAATAAGAGTGGGTGCAATAGGAGTTAATGGCCAGGGATTCAGCGACCTGGAATCACTGCTCCTGAATCCCGAAGTTGATTGTATTGCTTTGTGCGACGTTGACAGAAATGTCCTGAACTGGAGAACAGATCAACTAATAAAAGCCAAACATCCAAAACCGAAGCTCTATGTTGATTACAGGCGGATGCTTGAAAACAAGGATATTGACGCTGTAATTATTGGTACACCCGATCACTGGCATTGCCTGATCCTGGTTAATTCTCTCGAAGCTGGAAAACATGCTTATGTTGAAAAACCGATAGCCAATTCTATTGCAGAGATCAACATAATGCAGAATGCTGTGAAGAAACATAAAAAGATCGTGCAGGTTGGGCAATGGCAAAGAAGTCAGCCACATTTTGTAGATGCAATAAAATATCTGCAGGGTGGTAATCTTGGCAGAATAAGAACATGTAAAGCATGGTCATATGTTGACTGGAAGACTGCGGTGCCAAAAGTGGCCGATACACCTGTTCCGGAGGGTGTTGATTACGATATGTGGCTTGGCCCTGCTCCCAAAAGGCCATTTAATAAGAACCGGTTCCATTATACTTTCAGATGGTATTGGGATTATGCCGGAGGTCTTATGACAGACTGGGGAGTACATCTGATCGATTATATACTGTATGGAATGAACAAATCGGTTCCTGAATCAGTGATGGCTATCGGAGGCAAATATGCATTTCCTGATGATGCCATGGAGACCCCTGATACAATGACAGCTGTGTACGATTTCAAGGACTTCACAATGATATGGGAACATACGATAGGTATCGGGAATGGTAATTATGGAAGAGCTCATGGAATGTCCTATATTGGTGAAAATGGTACACTGGTTCTTGATAGAAACGGATGGCAGGTTATACCTGAGAAGCAAAGAATTCCTGCATTACCAGTCCAGAAAAATATTGGGATAGGTCTTGATCTTCATACAAAGAATTTCCTTGATTGCATGAAGAATAACACTTCTGATAAACTGACGGCATCAATAGATATCGGGAGAAAAGTTGCGCTTGTCGCAAACATGGGAAATATTGCTTTCAGGACCGGCGAAAAAGTTGTCTGGGATAATAATAAGCAGCAATTTTCAAGTGCTGCAGCGAACAAGTATATTGTTCCGGAGTATCATAATGGATGGGAGCTTCCGAAATACTGATGGAATTGCGGATTAAAAGCAAGAGAATAAGAGTATTTAAATTAGTTTGAAAATCCGAAATCGAAAATCCGAAATCCGAAATTCTCCTTAGCTTTCCCTGATTTCCGAGATCTTCTTCCTGATCTCCTCCCATTTGGAGTTATCCATTCTGGCGCCATGGATCTCTATTACTTTCCCTGAAAGAACAGCACCATAGAGGCCGCATTTCTCGAGTGATTCATTCAGCGCCATTCCATATAAAAAACCTGATGCATAAAGGTCACCGGCTCCGGTGGTATCTTTACATTTTACTGGTATTGTACCGATTTTTATCACTTCCTCTCCCCTCTTCAGCAATGAACCTTCAGAGCCTACCTTTACAACTGCTGTCTCACAAAGTTCTGACAGTCTGAATAATGCAGTCTGAGGATCGAGTCCAGTAAAGGCTTTCGCCTCCTCCTCATTGGCAAAGATGATATCTACATATTTTTCAATAATCTCCTTGAAAGCTCTAAGGTTTGCTTCTACAACATTATAGCTTGCCAGATCAAGAGCAATTTTCATTTTCAATGATTTCGCGATCTTACATGCAGTCTCAACCAGTTCCCTGTTAATTATCAGGTAACCTTCCATATATAAAATGTCAAAGCCTTTAAAATCTTCTTTTTTCAGATCAGATGCCGTAAGCTCAACAGCGGCACCAAGGTGAGTGGCGAAAGTTCTTTCCGAATCAGGGGTTATAAGTGCGATGGCAGTTCCGGTAGGCGTATCTCTTTTGAATAAGAATGTATTGACTCCGGAGTCCTTAAAATCCTTTTCAAAAAAGTCCCCTGTTTCATCTTTGCCTATTGAGCCAATAAAACCTGAAGGAACACCAAGCATTGAAAGGCCATGAATTGTATTTGCGGCGGAACCGCCAGAAGCCATCTTTCTTTTATAGTTTTCCGAACCCTTTTTTATTGAGGCTGATTGCTGTCCGTCAACCAGCTGCATACTTCCTTTTGGCAGACCTAATTTATTAAGAATTGAATCGTTATCTATAAGTGTAACCACGTCAACAAGTGCATTACCGATGCCGAGAATCTTTTTCATTTTTGAAATTTTTTGTCAAAGATATTGCTTAATTCATTAAAACGCTTTACTTTTGCCACGCTTAAATAGCCGATACAATAAAATTCCTCAGTAGCTCAGTCGGTTAGAGCATCTGACTGTTAATCAGAGGGTCGCTTGTTCGAGTCAAGCCTGGGGAGCATGAAAAAGAGTGAGTGTGTAGTGAGTGTGAAGACACGAACGAACACCTCACTCTTTTTTCTCAATACTCGCACTCACACTCACTCTATACGGTTAGTTGCAACTATTAAATTGCCTATGTTTCAATAAAAAAAAGGCCCCGCGATGGGGCCTCTTGTATCAAAGTATTAATAAGATCTAAAGGTTACTTCTTGTCATAAACCCTTGTGGTCGTGGTTGGATCTCCACCCTGAAATCCAGGCCTTGTTGAAGCAATAGAAAGAGTATTGGGGTCAGTAAGAGTCCAGACCTCAGTGGTTTTCATTGTCTGATCATTAAAGGTCCTGGTTGTAACAATTGTCAGCGATTTGCCATCTGCTGAATAAGTAGCAGTTGATGGAACCTTCATTGGCTCTCCCCCGCCGAAACCCGCCATAGTGTTAATACTTTCCTTCCCGTCAAGAGTGTATTTCATTGTTGTGGTCATTGGTGTGCCGTCCTGTCCGGTTCTTGTTGTTGCAACAGTAAGTAGGTTGGCTTCCTGGGTTGCAACCATATTGCCACCGCCAAAACCTCCACGTCCACCGCCACCGCCGCCGCCACCAGGGCCACCACCAGCAGGTTGAGGGCTTTTAGTAGCATTATAGACCCAGTTGCCGGCGAAATTAGCTTTCCCCTGTGCATTTGTCATTGCAGGCAATAAGAATGCCAGGATAACAGTCAAGGATAATATCCGCAGAATGGATGTGCGGGTAATACCGAAATTTTTTACATTTTTTCCCATAATCAATTAATTTAACTTGTTGGTTTTATAAAGAGCGTTTGTCAAAGGTATTTATTCTATTTCAAATTTGGATTATAGTAAACCAAAAATATAATAATAGTTC
>JAHEYW010000140.1 GCA_023251395.1 Bacteroidales bacterium | reverse complement strand
CAACCAGGTATTTCTGTATCCTGTTCCTGTTCTCGACAGTATCCTTTACACCAAGGAAAGTCGGATGGATTGAATTGGCGCCTTTTCCTAAAGCCTCTTTTGCTTTTACAGGATCTTTCATGAATTCCTGATCGAATTCATCAATTCCGCCTCTCCATAACCCCATAAGTTGTGCAACTTTCTCTTCAATGGTCATTCTTGAAAGAAGATCATCTACACGGGCAGAAACTGCCAGTTTTGGATTTTTGTATGCGGGAACCTTTGATGCGGTAGCCACTTTTTTTACAGGTTTATTTTTTGTTGCCATGTCTTGTCTTTTTGAGTTTTACTTATTTGATCAAGCGTTACGTCTTGCTGCAAGCTCGTTCTGCATCTGAAGTTCTGTTGATTTATTGATCTTGTAGAAGAACAGGATAATTATGCCAATACTCAGGAAGGCTGCAGGATAAATACTGGTGATCAACCTGATACCATATTGTGCCTGAGGAGTCTGAGCCACATTTGCAACGTAACCATAAATATTAAGAAGTGAACCTGCCAGTGCGCCACCTATTGCAAGACCTACTTTCAGTCCGATGATAATTCCGGCGAAAACTATTCCGGTAGCCCTGCGATTGTTCTTCCAATCTGAATAATCTGCGACATCAGCCATCATAGCCCAGGGCAAAGACATTGCACCAAGCCCCCATCCGAAGTTAAACAGAAGCTGAAGGATAAGAGTAAGAACAACAGCTTTCGGTCCCACAAAAATGAACGCAGCAGCTAAAAACATGCATGAGATAAGGCCAGCCTTGAATACTTCTCTCTTGCCGAACCTGTTAGCCAACGGTCTTGAAAGGGTCAATCCGACGATTGTGACAATCTGACTCAGTATGTTGATAATGCTGAATGTGTTTCCGGCTATATCTGCATTTGTTCCTACCATTCCAAGCTTATCAAACAAACCGAATAATCCTTTATTCATACCTTCCAGCAACATTGCCATGCTGTCTTTATCAAGGTAATACTTGAAGAAATAGAGCAACATACTGTTCCTTATTCCCAAAAATATAAACATCAGGATAAACACAAGGAACATTATAAGCCATGGCCGGTTCTTTAACAGGTCGGATATATCTTGTTTGAGAGGAGTTTTCTGCTGTGCAACCGGGATGATCCTCTCTTTTGTTGTAAAGAAAGTGATCAGGAAGAAGACGACAGCCAGAACACTAAATATACCCATTGTTATCTGGTAGCCTTTGGCGCTGTTACCCTGACCGAAATGGTTTACCATTGGCAATGCAAAACCCTGTATTGCAATTACGGCAAGTGTGACAAAAATAAATCTGACAGAAGAGATACTGTTGCGTTCTTTCATATCTCCGGTTATTACTCCGCTCAATGCAGCATAAGGAACATTATTAGCAGAATAGATTGCCATTAATGCCATATAAGTGATGTATGCATAGATGAGTTTTCCTGTTGGTCCGAAATCTGGAGTTGTGAACGCCAGGAATCCGATAATACCGAACGGGATGGCGGTCCACAGGATCCAGGGGCGGAATTTTCCCCATCGGGTTTCCGTACGGTCGCCGAGGGCGCCCATTATGGGGTCGCAAACAGCGCCGAAGAGGCGTGCAACAAGGAACAGCCATCCTGCAGCTGCAGCTGTTATACCAAATGAGTCTGTATAGAAGCTAAGCTGCAATAACATTATAGTTTGAAAAATAAAGTTGGCTGCACTGTCACCCAGGCTGAAGCCCACTTTTTCCCTCATAGAAATTTTCTCTGCCATAGTTGATTTTTTGTGTGGTTAGTTAATCAATCTACGAATATAATAAATTGAATGTAAATTGAATTAAAAACAAACAAATTAGGAAAATAATAAATGGGTACGAGGTACGCGGTGTGTGGCCTGCGGGCTTTGTGTCTTTGTGCCTTAGTGGCAAAAAAAGCATGTTTCTGAAGGGACCCAATATTTAATCTTCCTATTTTTGCCCTGTCCAATTAAGGTCAGCTATGAAATACAATATCTCCGGCATAAAGAATATTACTCCTATTGGAACTCCCTGTAAGAAAACAACATACCATACTCAGGCGGAAGCCGAAGATATGATCAGACATTTAACAGAGACACGTGTTACAAAAACGATCCGCTCCTACCAATGCACAACCTGCGGCTTCTGGCATCTGACAAGTAAAACCAGATAGTTTCTTCTTCTGTTTATTCAGGAATTTTAGATATCTTAATCCCTTCTTTAAAACATCTTATCATGCAACAGGGAAACAAAATCATACTCGTCCTGGGGATTATTGCGATAGCCGCAGGAATATTTGTATACTTCGAAGCCTCATCATTCCAGAAAAATGCAAAGCTGACCGATGGCAAAGTAGTCCATGTTCTGGGATCATCTTATAAAATTCAATATGTTTTAGATGATGGAACTGAAAAAATATTACAGGGTTCAGGGAAAACCCATGGCTTCAGGGAAGGGAATAGTGCTAAAGTCTGGTATAGTATGAAAAACCCTGACAGGGCAAGAGTTTCAGACGGGAAAAAAGGCGGCAAGAAGATCGTTTTAGCCGGTTTTTTTGCTGTATTACTTGGAATCTATCCGCTGTTTATGCCGAAAAAGAAAGCGATGTAAATGTTATTAATCCTTCTCCTATTCTGGAATTTGCCTGTACTATCTATCATTTTTAAATGCGATAATAGCCTGTTTGTCATTTAGCATTTTCAGTTAATCATTGCTCCTCTTCTCCTTTAACTCTATTCTCCATTTTTGTTTTTATTATATTAGTGGAATGTATTCGGGTTTTCTTTTGTCAATATAAAACTAACTAATCATATATGAAAAAAATTAATAACATAGCAACTGTCTTGTTGTTGTTTGCCGTTACAACTGCTTTTGCCCAGAATTCCGGCAGTAATGAAAAGCTGATAACTAAAACCGACCTTGATAAAGTTGGTAATGCAATCCCTGTAGTATCCATAGGAGAACCCGTCGGTTCAGTAAAACTCTATTCTCCCCGATGGATTGAAGCAGCTGGAGAAACTCCAGCATATGGTGTTATTGAAGGGTCTATTCTTCCTGTTGATCCAAACGGGTGGCCAATTAATTTCAGGGTTATCCTTCCTTCAAAATGGTCGTACCGTTCTGTTCAGCAGGGAGGTGGTGGAATGAATGGTTCCATAACTGTTCGTGAAGGACGCAACCCTATGCTCAATAAAGGATTTGTTCTATACGGAAGCGATTCCGGCCACCAGGCAGCAATGTTTGGAGGGCAGGGATCTACTCTTGCTACCGGACCGGCAAATGCAGGACGTGATGACTGGGCTCTTAACGATGAAGCAATAAAGAACCTGGGATATATGCAAATGAAGAAAACACATGATGCTGTTATGGTGATAATCGAAAGAGTTTATGGCGCTCGTCCCAAATACAATTATTATATAGGTGGTTCACAGGGTGGCCGGGAAGGATTAATGGTTGCACAGCGATATCCCAAAGATTATAATGGTATTCTTGCTGATGTGCCAATCGTAAGCTTTTCGACTCTTACGCTTGCACCCGAGCTTATCCGTATCCAGGAAAAGCCACTTGCCTCCTGGGTGACTCCCGCAAAAGTGAATGCAATCAGAAATGAATTCATGAGACAATGTGACAAGCTTGACGGACTCTCAGACGGTGTAATAAATAACTATCTGGCTGCCAGAGCAATATTTAATGTGACAGATGGTGTCGGTCCTGCTGATCCCTGGGCCGCATTGCGTGCTCCGGATGGAAAGGATAATAATCCTGAAGATAAATCTGTAACAGCCAGGTTGACTGACGGGCAGATCAATACTCTTGAATTTGTCTATTCACAATATAAATTTCCTGAACCATTTGCCAATGGGACAAAATCGTTCGGAATGTGGCTCCCTACAATTACTCCTGACGATTTCGGAACGATCGCACCCACACGTTACAAAGGACAGGAGGGCGCACCGGAAAATGCACAGGTTCATGGATCCCTCGGGGTTCTTGGTGTAACTGGTTTCATTATGAGAGATGTTAAAGCCAATCCACTCGATTATCCCGGTGACGAAAAAATGATTGTCAGGCGCAAAGAGCTTACTGAATGGCTCGATGCCACAAACCCTGATCTTAATCCATTTTTTAAGAATGGTGGTAAGATAATTATTACAGTAGGTACAATGGATTTTATCGCTTCAAGTGGTGCCCAGCTCGATTATTATCAATCTCTTGTTGATAAAATGGGACTGAAAACTCTTGAAAAATTTGCCCGCCTCTATGTTGTTCCTCATGGCGGACATGGATTATCCGGGAGAGGCAATAAGACGAATGGTGAAGGTGAAAATGTTGACGTGAAGAATATTCCCGCACCAAGCTCATCCGACAAAACAGATATAATTATAAACTGGGTTGAAAATGGAATAGCCCCTGCAAAGACACTTGCTGTCGGCACTGATGGCAAACTAAGTGCAAAACCTGAAGGGAAGGGGTACCTGCTTTGTTCCTACCCTGAATATCCGAAATATAAAAGTGGACCGGCCGATCAGGTATCGTCGTATGTAAGTTCAGGGAAATAGAAAGCAGTACAATTGAAATAAGAAATAATCCTCCTTTTTTCTACCCCCCAACCCCCCAAATGGGGGGTTTTTTCATAGTGGACAATGCAACTTGTTAAACCTTTTTCGGTCTTCGGACTTCGGACTTCCGACTTCCTCTCAGAAAAATCACTAAATTCGTCTTCAGCATAAAGGTCCATTTATAAATCTCCATAATTATGAGAATCCGGCTGTCTCTTTTTTCCTTTTTACCAGTAATCCTCCTGGTAACCAATCTCTCTGCACAGGTTCATAAATCTGCTCTCTTACAGTACGATAAACAGATCGATGGTATAATAGGCAAGATGACACTTGAGGAAAAGATCGATATGCTCCATGGGAAATTCATGTTTGTTTCTGCCGGAGTTGAGAGACTCGGAATTGCAGACATGAGATATGCTGATGGACCATTTGGCATTCGCGAGGAGATGCAACCGAACAGCTGGAGTCCGCTTGGCTGGCCCAACGACAAGGCAACCTTCTTCCCTACCGGCTCGGCACTGGCAGCTACGTGGAGTCCTGAACTGGCTTATAAATATGGTACAGGCCTTGCCCGTGAAGCACGCCTCCGCGGAAAAGACATGCTACTTGGACCTGCAATAAATATTCAGAGGATCCCGACAGGTGGAAGGACATACGAATATTTAAGTGAGGATCCTTTTCTTAGCGCAAGTCTCGCTGCGAGCTATGTAAAAGGTGTTCAGGACAATGGAGTTGCTGCCTGCGTAAAGCATTATGCACTCAACAACCAGGAAAACAATCGTGGTTCGGTGGATGTTGTCATCAGTGAAAGAGCGATGCATGAGATCTACCTTGCTCCATTCAGAGCAGCAGTGGAAGATGCTGATGCATACGGGATCATGCCCGCCTATAACAAAGTAAACGGTGCTTATTGCTCGGAGAACGATTATCTTCTCAATACTGTTCTACGCAATAAATGGGGATTTTCGGGAATGACAATATCCGACTGGGGTGGAACACACAGCACTGTTAATTCAGTAATAAACGTATTGAATGTTGAGATGCCATCGAAGCAATACCACGGACAGTCGCTTCTTGATGCTGTAAAAAACGGCGAGGTTTCAGAGGAAATTATCAATCAAAGAGTTCGTGAAATCCTTCGTGTTAGGCTTGCAATAAAACCTGTGCCTGAGAATGAGGCAAACAAGGTAATGACATCCCAACCAAAACAGCAAAAAATTGCTTATGAGGTGGCATGCAAATCGATTATTCTTCTGAAGAATGATGGAATACTCCCCATTGTACTGGAAAAGAAACCAGTAATTGCAGTTATCGGGGCCAATGCAACACAGATAATGGCAACAGGCGGACTGGGTGCCGGTGTGAAGACTTTGTATGAAATCACACCACTGGAAGGATTGAAAAACAGGATTGGCGACAAGGTTGAGATTATCTATGCAAAAGGCTATGAAGCTTCAGCTGCATCAGGCAATATGCGTACAAGAAGAACACCGGAAGAGATTGAAAAACAAAACATCGAAAGAAATGCCACCATTCAAAAACTGGCGCAAGAGGCTGTTGATGTTGCATCAAAAGCTGACCTTGTGCTGTTTATCGGTGGAGATAACAGGATGGTTGAGACTGAGGGAAGTGACAGGAAGGATATTCTGCTGCCATATGGTCAGGATGAGCTGTTGAAGAAGATAGCTGCTGTAAATCCTAAGATCGTTACAGTCCTCGTTAGCGGCGGACCAAACGATCTGAGTATCATAAAACCATTATCCCATGCGTTGATCATATCATGGTTTAACGGAACTGAGGGAGGAAATGCCCTCGCTGATATACTTACAGGAAAAATATCTCCTGCAGGAAGATTACCATTCACAATTCCCTTGAAGCTTGAAGATTCTCCTGCATATACACTTGGTAACTATCCTCAGGGAACAAGGAGCTCCGACATCTTTGCCACCCTGGTCGCAAAAACAGATTCTGCGGCAAAGACAGGTCAGGGTACAGCACTGAAGAGTGATCCGAATAAAGCATATTATTCAGAAGAATCGCTGGTTGGTTATCGCTGGTTCGATACAAAAAATAAACCGGTGATGTATCCATTTGGCTATGGTCTCACATATACAACATTCTCATATTCAGAAATTAAGACTGATAAACAAAGCTATGGCCCTGATGGGACCATAAAGGTTTCTTTTAAGATTAAAAATGCAGGTAAGGTTGAGTCTGATGAAGTTGCGCAAGTATATATTCACAGGATCAATCCAACGGTTGTCTGGCCTGCAAAAGAGCTTAAGGCTTTCTCAAGGGTAACTCTTAAACCCGGAGAAAGCAGATCAATAACTCTCTCCATACCGGTAAAAAACCTCAGATACTGGAATGAAATTAAACATGACTGGGATAATGATCTTTGCAGGATTGAACTGGAGGTTGGAGCTTCGTCCGGAGATATAATTCTAAAGAAAGAAATTCAACTCAATCGGTAGGGTCCGACGGTTCGAAAGTTTATTTTGTATCAAACTCTGTGTATCTCTGTGGTCCTCCGGATTTCCTCTCGCGCCTTGAAGGACAAGATCTGTAAGTTCTTCATTAAATCTGTCACTTTTTCAAACTTTTTACAAGCTCCCTTACCCCCTCTTCAGGCTTTGTTGCCGATATCCCAAAACGTTTTTCAAATTTGGAGCTGTCGAAAATATAATCCTGTCCATACTGGTATAGCATTTCCGGGAATTCCCTCATCATCGGGACAAACAATCCGATCAGCTTTAGCATCCACTCCGGAACAGTCTGAATTCGTGGTTCAGTTTCCAGCTCCCTGGCAATCAGACCAATCCATTCTCGATTTGTAAGCCTTTCTTTGGTCGTAGGAACATGCCATTCCTGGTTATATGCATCTGCCGTGTTGCCAAGAAGAGCTGTTGCTTTTGCAGCATCAGGTGTATAGGTATAGGTATGGGCCTTATCAATATTGCCGAAAGCCTGTGCTTTTTTCCCTTTGATCAGATTATCAGCAGCCATTATTGTCAATACACTGTTGCTGTTACCCGGACCATAAAAATCAGCGGACCTGGCGATCAGGGCTGTAAGTTTCTTTCTCTCAATTTCATTCAAAATCATTTCCCGGAGTCTTGCCCTTACTTCTCCTTTTCTTGAAGGAGGATTAACCGGTGAATCTTCTGTCATAAAGGGGATTGATGTTTTCGCATACATATAAACATTATCAAAAAACACAAGTTTCGAGTTATGCCTTATACATGCATCAATAACAGATTTCATAAAGGAAGGCCAAGTCTCCTTCCAGACTTTAAGATTATACTCAAAACCCACCGTCACATAAACAATTTCACTGCCGCTAACAGCAAGTTCAATCTGAGAGTTGTCAGTCAGATCGACAGGAAACAGTTCGTCTGTTTCGTTTACTTTTTTAGGATTTCTGCTTACTAGCCTTATACTACCAGTATAATTTTTCAATTCCCTGGCTAAAGGTTTTCCTATACCTCCTCCTGAACCTAATATTGTTTGCATAGTAATCTGATTTTAATTTAGATAACCATTAACAAATTTATCAAAATATGAAATATAAAAAACATCAGAAATAGCAGAATGTTCGAAGGTACGATGCTGTCACTTGTTCAGTCCCTTCTCCTCTGGGCCTCCTCTGTGTATCTCTGTGTAACTTTCTTCTGCACGCCGCACGCCGCGCATCGTGAACCCCGAACTTTTATCCTGTCTCTATTTCTCCCTTTCTCCCATTCTCTTTCAACTATCCAGTAGTTTTCACATAAAAATTTACCTAATAAAATTCACTATTGTTCTCGGTAATTTATAATGCTTTTAGTCCCGTATTTTTAAAACCTTACTGTATGAAAACCACAACCCTCAGTATCTATCTGATTATCTGCCTGATAATCACTGCTCCATTATATTCACAGAATAAGGATAAGGCCATTTTCAGAAAAAATGAAGCTGGATATTTTCAGACTGTAATAATGAAAGATGTTAAGGATATGAAGGAGAAGACAACTGCTCCCCGTTCCGAAAAATCATTCGCTGCAGATCTGAACGGATATATGTTCCCTAATAAGATTGATCTTTACAAAAACCAGCAATGGCATAACCCTCCGGTTTCACAGGGAAATACTAACACTTGCTGGTGTTTCTCAACCACTTCATTCCTTGAGTCGGAGGTTTACAGGACCAGCAAGCTAAAAGTGAAACTATCCGAGATGTACACTGTTTACTGGGAATATGTTGAAAAAACATTAAGGTATGTCAGGGAGCGGGGAAATTCTGCATTTGCAGAAGGATCAGAGGCTAATGCCGTAACGAGGATGTGGGAAAAATACGGGATAATACCGGAATCAGATTTTACCGGCCTTCTTGATGGAAGAAAATTCCCTTCCCATTCTGATATGTATAGTGAAATGAGGACTTACCTTACATGGATGAAGACAAACTCAGCATGGGATGAAGAGGCAGCCGTTGCCACAATAAAATCAATAATGAAACATCATATCGGTGAGCCCCCGGCAGAAATAACTGTCGATGGTAAAAAGATGACACCCCTTCAGTATATGCATGATGTCATTAAAATAGACCCCGATAATTATGTCGATATCGTCATACGAACAGG
>JAHEYW010000139.1 GCA_023251395.1 Bacteroidales bacterium | reverse complement strand
GATGGTGGATGATCTTATTAAAAGCGGCAGATTGAAAAAAGGTGATAAAATTCTGCTTGCCGTTCCTGAAAGTTCAAGGTTTTCATATGCATTCGGATTATTAACAGCTTGCTAATCTAAAAAAGTATGAAAAAGGAAGATATCCCGCAGGATAGCGGCCCTCTGGAATATATGACTCCTGAATTATGCTATGTAAAGAACAGCAATGGCTCTTATGATACAGTAAAGAGCACCGGCTGGAAAGTAAAGAATGAAGCTCTAAGTGATGCCTGGGAAAGGGTTCATGACAGAGTTGAAAATGCCCGAAATGCCGTTGAGATGGGACTCAAAAGCCCTATTTATTTTCATATGGAAAAGAATATAATGAATATTTCAATTCTATCCTCATATGTAAAAATCAACAGATTACGGGTCTGGTTGCATATGCGGCCATCAGTATATAAGAAGCTGAGTGCAAGGCTGCTCTTCAGGTACGCAAAAGTCTTCAATGTTAAACCTGAAGAATTAAATATATTAAAGTAGAAATGAAGGACAACTTCACCCACTTACAGGCCGCTCACTGCGAAAACGGTGTAATAACGAAATTATTACGGCTGGCTGGTCATGATTATATGACTGAACCTCTTGCCTTTGGAATAGGGTCAGGTTTGTTTTACCTTCATATACCATTTTTCAAATTCAATGGGGGACCTGCGATTACTTTTCGTACCGCGCCAGGAAGTATTTTCAAGCGAACATGCAAAAGCCTGAGAATTGAAATCGCCTCAAAAAGGTTCAGAAGTGAACAGAATGCTGAAGAGTATCTTGATTTTCTTCTTTCTCAGAATCATGTGGTTGGCTGCCAGGTTGGTGTATTCAATCTCAAATATTTTCCTCCCGAATACAGGTTCCATTTCAATGCCCACAATCTGATAGTATACGGAAAGGCTGACAACACATACTTAATCAGCGACCCTATCATGGACAGAGTAACCACTCTCTCATCAGAAGAGCTTAACAAAGTCCGTTTTGCAAAGGGTTTTCTTGCTCCAAGAGGGCATTTGTATTACGTGACAAAAACAATCCCTGTTTCTGAAGAGCTAATAAGAAAAGCAATAATCAAGGGAATAAAGCGGACCACGAGCGACATGTTACATATTCCCGGAAATGTGGGAGGAGTCAGGGGAATTTTATATACTTCCAGGCAGGTAAGAAAATGGCGTGAGAAGCTTGGTGTCAGAACAACAGGCCATTACCTGGGACAGATCATACGAATGCAGGAAGAGATAGGTACCGGAGGAGGTGGCTTTCGCTTCATTTACGCAGCTTTTCTGGAAGAAGCCTCAAAATACTGCAAAAATGATGAACTGCTTAAAATTTCTGACATGTTTACTCAATCAGGTGATCTCTGGAGGGAAAATGCAGTAAATATGGCCGGAATACTCCGCGGTAGATCAACAGAACAATCAGACTTTGACCACATAGCTGATATCCTGATAGAAATTCATCAAATCGAAAAAAAGGCTTTCACAGATCTCTCAAATTTACGATTGAAGTAACCAATGGGTTCACCGCTAATAATTGTTGAGGATTTAAGTAAAAAATACAAGGGCGCAGAAGATTTCAGCCTTCAGCATGTTTCATTTACAGTATCAGGCGGAGATAAGTTCGGGATACTTGGACCTAATGGCGCCGGGAAAACGACTCTCATTTCAATTATGTGCGGCATCATCAACGCTACAGGAGGTAAAGTTAAATTCAATATTCCAGGACTTACAGAATTTAATATCGGTCTCGTCCCCCAGGATTATGCATTCTATAACGAACTTACAGCAACGCAGAATCTTGAATATTTCGGTGTTTTATATCATCTTCAGAAAAAGGAGATCAGGGAACGGACAGAGATGATCCTGACTCTTCTGGGGCTGTCGAATTACGCAAACAAAAAAGTAAATACATTTTCAGGCGGAATGAAGCGCAGACTTAACCTTGCGATTGGAATACTTCATAACCCTGCAATCCTGTTTCTTGATGAACCAACTGTGGGTGTTGATATTCAGAGCAGAAATGCAATCATCCAGTTCCTCAATTCTATTAATGAGAGTGGTACAACTATAATTTATACTTCACACCATATTCAGGAAGCCGAACAATTTTGCAATAAAATTGCTTTGCTTGATTATGGTAAGATAATTGCGTTTGATGAAACCGGGAAACTGAAGGAGAAAAATAACTCCTTATCACTTACAGAAGTTGTACTTAAACTAACAGGTGAGGACTACAGGGATGATATATAGGTATTATATCTCACTTAAGAAGGAAACCCTTTTATTCCTTCATGACAAGATTGGTCTGTCTCTTATGTTCCTGATGCCAGTACTGCTGGTTATCGTTATTACTATCCTTCAGGACAGCGTTTATCAATTGGTTGATAGTAATAAAATAACCCTGCTTGTTTCAAATCATGATACCGGCATTTCAGGAAGCAGGCTGATTGCACAGCTGGACTCTTCAGGTTTTTTCAGGATCATTGAAAACAGAGAACTTGATCCTGACGGAGTCAAAAAACACGTTGAAAACAAAGAAGCAGTAACTGCAATTTATATTCCTTCAGACTTCTCTGAGAAACTTGGGAAAAAATCTGAGACACTTAGCCGGAAAATCATGTCTGATTTTGGACTCTCCGACAAAAAAGCAGAAAAACCTGAGCCTTCTAATTCCCCTGCAATTATGTTCTTTAATGATCCTGTTCTACAGGAAAGCTATTGCTATTCTATAATTAATGCCCTGCGTATTAACCTTTCAGCCATAGAAACTTCAGGGATGATTGAAAATGTATATAAAGAAATAGGATCTACTAACAGCTCTTCAGAAATAATTAAAACAATGCAGCATGACGATCTGAAAATTGAACGAATTGTAGCTGCATCCGGTTCCCATAAAGAAATACCCAGTTCTACACAGCATAATGTTCCTGCCTGGACAATATTTGCAATGTTCTTTATGGTTGTATCACTCGGAACAAATATTGTCAGAGAGCGAACTTCAGGGAGCTTCCTAAGGATTAAAACAATGCCGGCAAATATTTCCCTGGTTGTAATCAGCAAACAGATAGTCTTTATTGTGATTGCGTTCCTGCAGGTGGTGGTAATCTTTGGTATAGGGTTTTATATCCTTCCTTTTCTGAACCTGCCCAGGTTAGTCATTCCTGAGAATCTGACAGGAACGTTTGTTACAATACTGGTCTGCAGTTTGGCAGCGGTCAGTTACGCATTCATGATCGGATCCCTTGCCAATACGGAAAATCAGTCAAATGGGTTTGGTGCAATCTCAATAATAATTTTTGCTGCGCTTGGCGGTGTCTGGGTTCCAACTTTCATGATGCCTGATTATTTGCAGGTAATAAGCAGATTCTCACCGCTCCAGTGGTGTATTGATTGTTTTTATATTCTTTTTTTACAACATGGTAATTGGGGTGATCTTTTTAAGCCTATTTTTGTTTTACTAGTATTTAGTTTATTTTGCCAGATGATAGCATACATTAAAATCAAGCTTGAAAAGCGTATTTTGAAATAATCGGTTGTGATGGATAAGAAGGAGCTAAAAGAAAATTTGAAGAAACATATTGTTAAATATGTAAATATTCTGGATTATAAACCGGAGCAGATTCCAGATACAATGCCACTGTTCGGACCTCAGGGTCTTGGTCTCGATTCTATTGATACCCTGGAAATTTCTGTAATGTTACAAAGGGAATATGGTGTCAAGTTAACCGATCCGGCGGAGGCAAGAAGAGTCCTGGTAAATATTGAAACAGTCGCCTATTATATTATTTCGACAAAATCACCAGTTGAGAAATGAAGGTTTTCATCACCGGATTTGGATGTATCTCACCAATTGGCATAAATTTTCCGGAAAACCTGAAAAGCCTGCAATCTGAAAAAGATGGCCTTGGCAAATCACATTTCCTAAACTCACTTTATGCTTCAAAAAAATACTTTGGTGAGGTAAAAGTAGATACCCCTCAATTACAAAAAGAACTGCTATTTGAGAATGTCGAAGGTCTGACAAGGACAGATTTACTCGCTTTTACCGCATTCAGGGAAGCTGTAAAAAATGCTGGTCTTACACATGATGAGATCTCTTCAGCGGATACAGCTTTTATTTCAGCAAGTACCGTCGGGGGAATGTGCAATACAGATGATATTTACAAGGACGCTAACTTCAAGTCAACCAGCAACGAATTTGTCAATTCTTATCCATATTCCAGACATACCCTCAGGATTGTTTCATTATATGGTTTAAAAGGATTTACTGATACAATAAATACTGCTTGCTCTTCATCTTCAAATGCTTTAATGATGGGTATGAGATTGATACAATCAGGCAGAATTAAAAGGGCTATTGTGGGTGGTGCGGAAAGTCTGGCCAAATTTACTGTAAATGGATTTAATTCACTTCAGATACTGGCTGAGGACAAGTGCAAACCTTTTGATTGTTCGCGCGATGGGCTTAACCTTGGAGAAGGAGCTGCATACCTGGTGATGGAAGCAGAGGATGTTTGCAGCGGTAAAGAGCACTGGGGAAGAATAACAGGCTCAGGCAACTCAAATGATGCATTTCACACATCAACTTTGTCTGACAATGCAACCGGAGTTATAAAATGCATGCAACTGGCTCTGAGTGATGCACATATTTCTGCAGGTCAGGTAAATTATATCAATGCTCACGGAACAGGTACTCAGAACAATGACCAGGTTGAACTTACTGGTTTTTCCAGCATATTCCCTGTCATCCCTCCTTTCAGTTCCACAAAATCATACACCGGACATACACTTGCGGCTTCTGGTGCAATTGAGGCAGTTTTCTGCCTTCTTTCAATGAAGTACAATGAACTGTACCCAAGCCTTAATGTAGCCAATCCTCTTGAGGGATGTGGCAGTTCTCTGGTCAGAAAATACACTACTGGAATTGAGGTGAATTATATTATGTCAAATGCATATGGGTTCGGAGGTAACTGCACATCATTAATATTCTCAAAATACTAGGGAAATGTATATAACCGCTCTAAAAACAATATCCCCTCAGCCAACATATGATGAAAGTTTTTTTGAAGGTAACCATATTGTTCATTCTGGAAATAAGTACAGGGTAACGGAGCCTGATTACACAGGAATTATTAATCCCGGATTGCTACGAAGGATGGGAAAATCAATTCGCATTGGCATTGGTGCTGGTATACCTCTTATCAGGAACAGGAAGGATATTGATGCGATAATCATTGCATCATCGGAGGGTGGACAGGAGGAAAGTATAAAATTCCTGAACCAGATCCTTGACTACAACGAAGGGCCTCTCACTCCTACTAATTTCATTCAAAGTAATCCAAACGCACTCGCTGGCACACTTGCATTGATGAGTCAGAATAACTGTTATAATATAACTCATGTGCATAAGGGAAATGCATTTGAATGTTCACTGACTGATGCTTCATTATTAATCGAAGAAGGAAAGGCAAAAACAATCCTTGTAGGAAATGTGGAAGAAATCTCAGATTATAATTTCAATATTGAAGTTCTTGCCGGAAAATATAAAGAAAAGGAAACCAGTTCTGAGAACTTGCTGCTATCAGGCACACCTGGGACTGTTTGCGGTGAAGGTTCATGCATGTTTATTCTTGAAGCCTCTTCAAAAGATTATTTTGCACGAATAGGCGGTATCGAACAGATAACATTTCCAACAGAGGAAGAGCTGCATGATCTTGTAAGAAATATGTTAGCAAAGAATAATCTTAATCCAACAGATATTGATGCAATTATTCTTGGTTATAACGGTGATTCCCGGACAGATTTCTGGTACAATAACCTGTCAAGAAGAATTTTTCCCGGACAACCTGTCAATACTTATAAGAATCTCGTTGGAGAGTTTCCTTCTTCAATTGCTTTTGCAGTTTATTTAGGCGCGTGGGTTATTTCAGGAAAAGGATCCAGAGTGACAGGAATCACTCTACCGGGAAAGCCGATTAGAAACCTTCTTATTTATAATCACTATTACGGAGAACAACACGGACTGATTTTGATGAGTACCTGATGAAAATTGCAGGCCGCATGGATCAGGGCGTAAGGCAAGATGTTCAAAGTTCAATGTTCAATGTTCAATGTTCAATGTTCAATGTTTAAGGCTCAAGTTGGCCTTCGGACTTCCGACTTCCGTCTTCATGCCTCTTCCTTAATGTGCTCCTTCATTACAAACTCAGTAATATTGTCCACCGTATTGATGATTGTCCAGGCCAGGTTCTGTGTATTGATTTTGACCTTAAATTCCCTCTGAATCTCCATAACCAGTTCGAGGGAATCGACTGAATCTATTTTAATATTGTTCTCACCACTGAAGAGACTAACATTGTCAAGAATATCTTCTGGTTTTGTATTTTTGAAATTTAAAGTCCTGATGATCAAATCTTTCACTTTTAACCTGACCTCATCCCGGGAAAAATATTGCATACGTGATCTCTTACTTATGGTTTGAAATTTCTTTTCTGAGTTTTTTAAAGAAAACCTCCTCTATGTCGGCTTTCTCCCTGATCAGGGTTCCAAGTCCGGCAAGTTTGTCTTTTGTGATATCACCACTCCTTGAAACTTTTGATGCGGCAAGAGCAAGTTCTCTCCACTTGTCACCTATCTCCAGCATTTCCCTTGAAAGGTCGTTCAGCCTCGGGTTATTGAGAACTTTAGCAGATTCCTGAAGGAATGATGCATAAACGAACCTGAAACCACCGCCGCCAGTTCCCTGTTCTTCAAGAAGGATAAATATCCTTAGAATTTTATCGGCAAGTTGCTGATTGTCCCTTGCATAGTCAGGCCAGTCAGTAATCCTGTCTGCGAATCTTCTGATACCTTTTACGCCAAGAAACGGAAGAGGGATTTTAAGCATATCGAAGGTTGTCGCCTTTATCCCTTTTTTTATGACACTCTTCACATCTATATTTTCCGGAATGTGAATCGGATAAAACATGAGTCCTTTCGGAGCCATTGCTCCACCGGCAAAACGGGCCTTCATCAGAGTATCACGCTTAATCTCAGCAATTTCCGGAAAGTAACTGTCACTAACGAAGTATTTGTCTCCCTCTCTCCCGATTATATTTATATAATGTACATTTATATGAACCCTGAACCAGGCCGGAAAATAATCCATGAAAAAGAGATCTGTCTGAACTGATACCGGAATATTCTGATCAAGAAGTGCATTTAAGTCATTTTCAGCTTCTTTGGAATCTTTATAGGTTTTCTTCTTAAATTTCACCCCGGTTCTCCTGGAAAACTTTCCAAGTATCTGTCCTGGCATACTTCTGGTAACAAACATCGGAAAATCCATCATAGGTGGCTTCATATAAGCAAAAAAGAGCCCACTTGAGATTCCAAAAACCAGTGGTTCTGTGATTTTTAAGCCGTGAAAATTAAGTTGTGCCGTTACTGTTCCTGATTCACAGTGAGCGGCCATGGTATGGTTAAAAGGAATTATACTCATTTCGTATTGTGAAAAATTTTTGTTTCGACAACCAGGTGATTATTTGTACTTGTCTGGGAGATAATAACCGATTCCGACATATTTGTGTCATCCCGGAATCCGGGATCCCACTCTTTATCTTCCCGGGTCTTGATTATCTGAAAGAAATTGGCAATATTGATATTGAAAGCATCAGCATATTTAACAAGATCGGAGACACTCGCTTTTTGAAAACCTTTAAGATCCAGATGTTTTTTGACTTTCGACTTTGATAACCCTGCCCTGGATGCCAACTCTGCAACGGTCAGCTCTTCAATAGTCATATAGAAAAAAACAGGACTGATCTCTCCTGCTTTCAGCTTTTCAGACATTTCATTGTGTATCTTCGCAGTCATTTCATAGAAATCATTTATATAATTTTTAGTAATATATGAGCCAGTCTGAACCGGACTGAGAGATCCATCTTCTTTTTCAGCATACAAAATGATCTGCTGCTCCCTGAAATCAACTTTGATATCTTTCTCTTTCATGATTCTATTTAACAATTTCTATCTCTTTCTGTCGAATATCTTTACAGAGATAACCAAAGAAACTGAAAAAAACATAAATAATAAAACTAATTCAATCCAAACAGACCTCATCCCCCCGCTTCTGGCAAATACGCCAAGAAATGCGTCTGTGCCCCATCTCAAAGGTGAAATCCAACTTATACTCTTAAGCGAATCCGGCAGCATGTGAACAGGCACAAATATTCCGCCAAGCATGGCAAGGATAACCACCATTACAGAGCCGAATGTTGCAGCAAAAACAAGTGTTTCAGACAAGGTTCCAATTAAGATTCCAAATCCAGTAGCAGCCAGACCACAGGCTATAACTGCAGTTATCAGTGCAGGATAACTTATATTCATATCAATTGGCTGCAGGTTACTCAATAATGGCATCAGGTAAACGCCGACACACATAAGGATTATGAATTGAAGGATGCATATTATCAGATATACAAAGGTCTTGGCAGAAATAATTGTAAGGTATCTCACAGGAAGTGACCTCATCCTGTCATAAACACCCATGCCCTTCTCGCCAAGAATGCTTCCTGCAAGTGGAATTACAATAAAAAACATTGCAAAAAGGGTGAATGCAGGAACATTATTCTGCAGTGGATTAGGTCTGAAAGAGATATTTTTACCCACAGCAGTCTCCTCATTTATTCTCAGGAATTCTGAAAGGAAAACAGGGTTCCCGGATGTATTATTCTGATTACGCTGCCTCATCCTGCTCATTATCTCCTCCCGAAAACTCTTTATTACATCCTCCCTGTAAGGGAAATCGGGTATCTTATCACGGAATTCCTTTGATGAGAAAGCTCTTTCAATATCAGTGAGCTCCTGCTCATTGGCCTTACGTAAGATGTCACCATAGCTTGTTACCAGTATTTTTAACGCGGCCATTCTGATCAGTTCTTTTAAAGGGCTGGTAACTGTCTCTTTATATATTGACTGGAGTCCGGGATCAAAAACAAACGAAATATCAGCAACCTGTTCATTTATCGGATGGATAGAATCAATATTTTTATTAAGCAGATCCAAAAGCTTTTCCGTTGAGTGTTCAGGAATTATTACAGCCATCTGGAATTTTCCTTCACCAACAACTATTCTGGCTTCCTTTTCAGTATATGAACCGGTAGTACTAAAAGATCCTGATCTGATAATGCTTTTAATGATTGTATCTCCAAGAGCTGATGAATCTTTATTTAC
>JAHEYW010000138.1 GCA_023251395.1 Bacteroidales bacterium | reverse complement strand
CCTGATTGAAATTTTCTTATCCTGAACGATACAACCTGTGTTGTTGATGCAATTAAATTCATTGTACCGTCAACAATGTGTCTGTCAAACCACGCAATCGGAGCAGATATATATTTGAATATTATATTTTTGGTAACGAAGAGGTAAACCTCATCCATATAAAATTTATTATATGCCCACTTGTAGCTGTATTTGAAAGTGGTAGCAATCCTATCAGGAATAGTTGTTTCCTTTTTGTACATTATCCATGCAACTGCAATACCAATCAAACCAACCAGTACAGATGGAATAGCCACTATCCATTCGATTTCAGTTTCAAACGCTTTACCATCGGATGTAACAAGGCTATGGAATGGAATAAAACCTGCAAAAACTGAGCCTATTGCCAGGATGATAAGCGGAATGGTCATAGTTGCAGGGGCTTCATGAGGTGTATGATGATAGTGTGTTTCTTTTCCCCAGAAAATATTAAAATAAAGTCTGAACATATAGAAAGCAGTGAGTCCTGCGACTACCCATTCAATGGCAAATAATACCTTATTATGGTTGAAAGCCGCTGCAAGAATTTCATCTTTGCTGAAGAAACCTGAAAGTGGCGGAATTCCGGCAATTGTCAGGCAGGCGATAAGAAATGTTGCATGTGTGACAGGAAGATACTTGCGAAGACCACCCATTTCAGTGAAATGATTGCTGTGAACAGCGTGGATAATTGCACCAGCTCCAAGGAATAACAAAGCCTTAAAGAATGCATGGGTGAAAAGGTGAAACATAGAAGCCATAAATCCTAGCCCTTCATGACTGCTATATCCTGAAACACCGAGTGCCAGCATCATATAGCCGATCTGTGACATGGTAGAGTAGGCGAGGACCCTCTTAATATCTGTCTGTGTACATGCGATTACCGCAGCAAAAAGTGATGAGAAAGCTCCTACCCATGCAACAACATCAAGAGCTGATGGAGCTGAAATGGCAAATATGGGGAACATCCTCGCAACAAGGTAAACACCGGCAACAACCATTGTCGCAGCATGTATTAATGCTGATACAGGTGTCGGGCCTTCCATAGCATCAGGCAACCATATATGGAACGGAAACATAGCTGATTTTCCCACTCCACCCATATATACAAATATCATTGCCCATGTCATAACAGAGAGTCCAAGGAAGCTTATCCCTGCGCCCTGAGCAATAGCTGTACCTGAGGGGTCAGTAAGGGTAATGAAATCAAATGTTTTAGTTATGTATGAAAGGATCAGTATACCGATAAGGAATCCCATATCAGCGAACCTTGTTACGATAAATGCTTTTTTTGAAGCCCTGACAGCGGATGGTTTTGTATAGTAGAAACCGATCAGAAGAAATGATGAGACTCCAACGAGTTCCCAGAAAATATACATCTGGAAAATATTGGTTGCAAGTACAAGTCCGAGCATTGAAAAACTGAACAGGGAAAGAAAAGCAAAGAATCTTTCATAACCTTTTTCCCCTTTCATATAACCTATACTATATATATGTACCATAAGGGAAACTGTACTGATAACAACCAGCATCATAACTGAGATCGGATCAAGAAGTACGCCGAGGTCAATATGCAGCTTATCAGTTAATTGCAGCCAGGTAATATTGAAGGCTGTAATCTTCTGAAATGCATCTCCGACTTTTTCAGTTGCGAAGAAATAGTTATATGCTGTCAGATAAGAAAGTAAGGTAACAACCCCCAGTCCGACTGTACCTAGCAAGCCGGAGAGCTTTGCCTTCAGTTTGTATCCTGTCAGTCCCAGGACAAGGAACATCAGGAATGGAATTAGCGGGATCCAGATGGTATAAGAAAAATTTATCATATTATAGTATCCTAGTAGTTATACAATCAGAATTTCATTTCATTAACGTCTTCAACATTGATAGTTGTAAAGCGCCTGTAAATATTTATTATTATGGCGATCGCAACGGCAGCCTCTGAAGCTGCAACCGCAATAACAAACAGGCTGAAGAAAAAGCCTTCCAGCTTATGCGGAAACAGAAACCTGTTAAAGGCAAGAAAATTAATATTTACTGAGTTCAATATTAATTCAACTGACATAAGTATCGTAATCAGGTTCCTGCGGGTAAGGAATCCGTATATACCCACAAAAAACATGATTGTGGCAAGGATCAAAAAATATTCAAGTGGAATTCCTGCATTCATATTATTCCTGTTTTAAAGTTTGGGTATCGGTTCTGGGGCCACTTTTCTTGGCAACAACTATTGAAGCTATCATGGCTGCAAGAAGAAGAATTGAAATTACTTCGAAGGGCAATATATAACCGTCATATTCAACAGACATAAGGCTCTTTCCAATCAGTCTCATATTTACCTCCTGCGCTGCCTGGGTGGTTGCAGAAAACTTGAAATCGAGAATTGTCAGAATAGAAAGCAGAGCGCCCGTTATTGAAGCGATAGCAGAAAAAATAATTTTCTTGTTCCCCGGTTCCTCAAATTTCTGGTTTATATGACTTGTCAGCAGAATAGAAAAGATGATAAGAACCACAATACCTCCGGCATACAGTGTAAGCTGAACCGCAGCCATGAACTGATAATTGAGCATGAAGTAAAGTCCTGAGGTGGATACAAGGACAAAAAGAAGGAAAGTCGCAGCACGCAGTATCCTCCTTGATGTGACTGTCAGGATCGAGAATACCACGATCATGACAGAAAACAGAATGAACATAATCTGATTAGAGCCCATTACTCGATTCCTTTCATTAATTGTGAACCTGGTTTATTTGATATTTTTATTAAAAGCGACCTGTTAAAAACAGCATGTTCAAATTCCTGTGAAAACGCAAGAGCATTTGAAGGGCAGGTCTTAACACAAAGTGCACAGAATGTACACATTCCCAAACGATAAATATGCTTATCGATGGCGCGCTTTTTCTTTCCGTCCTCTGTGACTATTGTCTTGGAAATAACCTCAATTGTACCATTGGGACAATTGATCTCACATATTCCGCAACCAGTGCATTTATGCTCATTATTTTCGTTATGCGGCATAATGACCTCTCCCTTGAATCTTTCAAACATTACAAGGTCTTTCCTGTTATTGGGATATTTCTGTGTCACAATCTTACCAGGGCTAAAAAAATATCCGCTGGTTACTCTCATTCCCTTAAGGAGTGACCAGATACCCTGAAATATTTCTCTAAAATATTGTATTATACTACTCATATCTAAAATATTATAATGGTTCAAGAGGCTAGAAATGCCAGCCCTTCAGAACCAGAAAAGCCATAATAAGTACATTTACAAGATTAATCGGAAGAAGGTACTTCCATTCGAGAGTAAGGAGCTGGTCGATCCTCAGACGGGGGAAGGTCCATTTGAAAAGCATAATGATCCAGATGACCATGAATGTCTTACCAAAGAACCAGACAAAAGGCGGAATGTAATCCATTACATTATTAAATCCTTCCCAACCTGCAACATGGAATGGCATCCATCCACCAAGAAACATTGTTGATGCAATGGCAGCCACAACAAACATATTAATATATTCAGCGAGGTAGAAGAATGCGAATTTAATACCTGAGTATTCTGTATGATAGCCTGCAGTAAGTTCTGATTCGGCTTCAGCCATATCAAACGGACCTCTGTTAGTTTCAGCAGTACCTGCAATAAGGTAAATCACGAATGCTATCAGAGCTGAGAAATGTCCTTTGAAAATAAACCAGCCTGATCGCTGTGCTTCAATTATTTCAGAAAGTTGCATTGTCCCGGCAAGGATAACAATAGTAATCAGAGATAACGCAATTGAAAGTTCATAGCTGACGATCTGGGCGCCACTCCTCATTGCGCCTATTAACGAATATTTGTTATTACTTGACCATCCTGCAAGAAGAACTCCGATAATGCCCATTGAAGAAACTGCAAGAATATAAAAGATGCCGATATTAAAATCAATCGCATGCAAACCCTTTCCGAATGGAAGGGCAGAAATCACCATAAAATTGACTATAATAACTATATAAGGAGCAAGATTGAAAAGAAACCTGTCTGCATTCTTTATAGCAATTAGTTCCTTGAAAAGAAGTTTGACAAGGTCGGCTATCGTCTGGAAAATGCCATAGGGACCAATCCTGTTCGGGCCAAGCCTGTTCTGAAGAAATGCGCAAACTTTTCTTTCAGCATATACAAGGAAAAGACCAATCACAGCATATAGCAACAGAAATACAACACCGATAATCACCATTTCAATAACCACAGTCCAGAAAGGTGTCATGAGATTTCTGAGCCATTCGTCAACCCCGCGGGTGAGTATAGAAAAATCATAAAAGATTTTCCACCAGGGCTCACTGAATGCTGAAAATAAACTTGTAATCAAATCAATCCGCATATCTTATATTGTTTTATTTTCTATTCTTATCTAAAACTTTTAGTATTTCAGATTTATTATCTGTCGATATCGGGTATCACCAGGTCGAGTGACCCGGCGATAGCAATAAGGTCAGCAATTTTAAAATCTCTGGTTATATGGTTAAGCACACCAAGATTTACAAAACATGGAGTCCTGAACTTTATTCTGTATGGATTCTTGTTACCATCGCTGATTACAAATGTGTCGAGTTCACCTCTGGAAGTTTCAACCCGCTGGAAATATTCACCTTCAGGTAACTTGATTATTGGCTTCATCTTTACTGCATAGGGGCCTTCCGGAATGTTATCAATGAGCTGTTCAATTATGTTCATCGATTCTCTCATCTCCTCAATTCTTGCGAGGTACCTGTGGAATGTATCCCCCTCAGTATAAAGGACCTCATTAAACTTAACCCTGTCATAGGCACTGTACGGCTCATGTTTTCTGACATCGCAGGAAAACCCTGATGCACGACCTGAAGGGCCTGTTACTCCGTATGATATTGCATCCTCCAGTGAAAGATGCCCAATACCTTTGGTCCTGGACGTGAAGATCACGTTCCCGGTAAGTATGGCATCATACTCCGGAAGAACCTTCCTGAAATACTTAATAAAATCTTTTACCCGCTTCTGAAAGTTTGGATGAATATCATACATCAGACCGCCCGGACAGTTATAGCTTATCAGCATTCTTCCTCCTGTAGTCTCCTCAAATATGTCAAGGATCCTTTCACGATCACGAAGACCATAAAAGAAACAAGTCTGTCCACCCATATCCATCCCGTAAGAAGCCCAGAATAGCTGATGAGACTGGATACGTGTGAGTTCGGAAAAAATGGTCCTTATTACTTTTATCCTGTCAGGTATATCAACCTCAAGTGCTTTTTCAACTGCAAGGCAAACACTTTCATTGTTAATACTTGCAGATAGATAATCCATTCTATCAGTGAGGTGAATTATCTGGGGATAAGTGATAGACTCGCACATTTTCTCTATTCCACGGTGAATATATCCGATATGTGGCTCCACATTTTTTACTATCTCACCCTTGAGGGTAACAACAAGTCGTAATACACCGTGAGTGGAAGGGTGCTGGGGACCCATATTTATTACATAGTCCTCCTGCTCTCCAACAACGATTTCCTTAATATTCTCTTCCATAGTTATTTGCTGACAATGTTAATATCATCCACATAATCTTTTCTCAGTGGGAAGCCCCATGAACTGTCGAGGAAAAGTCTTCGCAGGTCGGGATGATTATTGAATTTTATACCCAGAAGGTCATATATTTCTCTTTCAAGAAATTCAGCGCTTTTCCATAATCCACATACCGAATCAATAACTGGATTATCTCTTCCGGATGTTCTGGTTTTGAGCACTATCATATGCCGGAACTTCGTTGATTCCAGATGGTAAACTAAACCCATATCTGATGCATAGTCAGTGCCGGAAATACTTATCAGGAAATCAAATAAAGTCTCCGGATTGTCACGAAGAATCATTGCAGCCGAAAAGAGGTCTGCATTACCTACTGAAACTTCAACATAGTTCTTTCCTTGTTTTATCTCTGCGCCTGGAATCAGAGATTTGACAATTTCTGCAAGTTTTTCTTTATCCATTTATTTACAGGTTTCCGGAAGTTATTTTGAATTATTTTTTGCGACTCTTTCCCTTCTGGAATGAATAGTCTCGGTTTCAATCATCCTCTGCAGCTGCAGCATTCCATAAAGCAGAGCTTCAGGGCGGGGAGGGCAACCTGGAACATAAACATCTACAGGGATCACATGCTCCACACCTTTTATTACACTGTAAGAGTTCAGGAAAAAAGGACCACCTGAGATTGCACAGGCACCCATTGCCACCACATATTTTGGTTCCGACATCTGATCATATAGTCTTTTCAGAACAGGGGCCATCTTATTAACAATGGTTCCTGCAACAACTATAACGTCAGCCTGCCTGGGACTTGCACGGTAAACTTCCATACCGAAACGAGAAAAATCATGCCTTGGTGCCCCGGTCATCATCATTTCAATACCACAACAGCTTGTTGCAAATGTTAATGGCCAGAGAGAACTTTTTCTTCCCCAGTTTATTACATCATCAATTGTTGTTAAAAGAACATTTGTTCCTGATTCCCTTAGAAGTTCAAGGCTTTCATTATCCTTGAATTCTTCATATTTCATTCCCTTTATTCCCATACAAGAGCATGTTTTTTCCAGGCATACAAAAGGCCCAGACCAAGTATTAAAAAGAAAATTATAATCTCAACAAATGCAATCATTCCTGTCTCTTTCATTACAACTGCCCATGGAAACACAAAAACAGTTTCAACATCGAATACAAGGAAAAGGATTGCAAAAAGATAATAACCAACATTGAACTGAAGCCAGGTAACTCCTGTAGTGGGTATACCGCATTCATAAGGTTCAAATTTTTGTGGGTTAATTGATCTGGGAGCTACAATTCCTGAGAAGATAAGTACTACTCCCACAAATATGGCACCCACAAGGAAAAACAGTATCAACCATTCGTTATTCATAGAGTATGTTTTTTCAAAGTCGCACAAAAATAGAATTTAATTTGATCTTTGTGAAATTTGTAACAGCGAAATGGATATGATAAAAATCATCATGATTATCTTGCTTATTAAAAGTGTTAATCTGTTAAAAAAACTTAAATTCAATTTCCTGATTATCTGACAGAAACCATAAAACTCCGCATATCAGTTCAATATCTGATTTATGGCGAAATAAATGATCTCATTTCCATTGTATTTTGACCCCGGATATGTGACATTTGTCAATCCCAATCATGACAAGAATCATTAAATCATCTGATAAATATTCTGATCTCTAAAGCCTGTTTTTTATGAATGTCTATTGCTCTAAAAATCATTGAATCAATGTGTTAAACAAATAACAATACTGACGCTAAGCCCGAATTAAAGCGCCCTTCAGTAATCAGGGATTAAATACAATATTCAATTATCATTTATGAAATGATTTAAAAAAAATTAATTTTGAAGACTTATTAAATCTTACATTTAATTAATATGAGTTCAGAAGCCCATCAATCAGTATTAAGCGGCCTTGCCGGAGAAGTACTGGAACATACCGGGGTGAAAGCAAATAGTTGCTATCAATGCGGTAAATGTTCAGCAGGTTGTCCGCTCTCAGGGGAAATGGAATATCCACCAAGCTACGTAATGAGAATACTTCAGACCGAAGATGCGGAACTGGAAGAAAAGATACTTCGCTCATTTACGATATGGGTATGCCTTACCTGCGAGATGTGCTATTCACGTTGTCCGATGAGTATTGACATTCCTAAAATGATGGATTTTCTCAGAGAAAAATCGATAAGGGAAGGGAAAGCTAATCCAAGAGCTAAAAAGATCATTGCTTTTCATAAATCTTTTCTTGATTCAATAAGAACAACCGGAAGACTTTATGAAGTTGGTTTGCTGGTTGATTATAAAGCACGCACAATGACTCTAATGCAGGATATGGTTCTTGCTCCTAAAATGCTTAGCCGAGGTAAGCTGAACATTTTTCCTGAACTGATAAAAGAGAGATCAAAAGTCTCTAAAATATTTTCAAGATCAACAAAGAAAAATAAATAACATGACACTTGGATTATATCCTGGTTGCTCGCTGAAAGGCTCGTCAAGAGAATATACAGAATCTGTTCTGGCTGTTACAAAAGCTTGCGGTATTGAGCTTATTGAAATAGAAGACTGGAACTGCTGCGGAGCTACTGCGGCTCACAATCTGAATAAGGAGCTTTCCCTTGCGCTGCCTGCAAGAATACTTTCTCTTGCCGAAGAGCAGGGGTTAACCGAAATTGTTGTTCCATGCGCAGCTTGTTATGGCCGGTTGACAGTCACTAAACATGAAATTGCAGAACATCCGGAGCTTAAAGAGAGTATTACCAAAGCCAATGGCCTCAAATATGAAGGTAACGTCGGTATTTTGAATATTATTCAAATGATCGACAAGTATATAACACCTAATCTTGAAGGCCGGATCATTAAACCTTTTGAGCATAAAGTTGCCTGTTATTACGGTTGTCTCCTTGTCCGACCACACGGCATCCTTCAATTCGACAGGGAGGAGGATCCTCAGTCAATGGATGAACTTATGCTTAAATCAGGTGCAACCCCAATAGACTGGGCTTTTAAGACCGAGTGTTGCGGTGCAGGCTTGTCAGTATCAAGGACAAGTTCTGTTGGCCGCCTCTCAGGGGAGATCATGAAAGATGCAGTCGATCGTGGCGCAGAAGCAATAATTGTTGCATGTCCAATGTGTCATAGCAACCTCGATATGAGGAGAGGTGCAATAAATGATTATCTGGGAAAGGAGATCGATGTACCTGTACTTTATGCAACTCAGGTTCTGGGCCTTGCACTGGGTATCGACAGAAAAACCCTTGGCCTCCAGAGACACTTTGTTGCTGTTAATATTTAGTTTCATTACAGTTATTGAAATAATATATGTCAAAAATCGGAGTATTTGTATGCCATTGCGGTGAAAATATAAGCGCCACAGTTGACTGCGAGAAAGTAGCGAAGACAGCTGAAGGTTATGATGGCGTAGTATACAGCATCGACTATAAATATATGTGCTCGGATCCGGGCCAGACTCTAATAAAGAGTGCTATCGCGGAGAAAGGGCTTGACGGAGTGGTTGTGGCAGCCTGCTCCCCAAGAATGCATGAGCCTACTTTCCGTAAAGCCTGTGCTGAAGCGGGACTGAATCCATATATGTGCGAAATGGCAAATCTCAGGGAGCATTGTTCCTGGGTACATGAAAAAGGCGATGCCACAACAGAAAAAGCTATTGACCTGGTAAGAGTCCTT
>JAHEYW010000137.1 GCA_023251395.1 Bacteroidales bacterium | reverse complement strand
CTTCTGAATTTACAAGAAACAGGCTTTCGGGGAATGAGGGAATTAAAAACACCCTGTTCAGCTTCATTTCGATAGAACAGACAGGCGGAAGGAAAGCTATCATCGGAACATTCTCTGCCCACGCAACAGTCCTCGGAGCAAAGAATCTTGAGCTCAGCGGAGATTATCCCGGTTACTGGGAAAGAAGAATTGAAAATAAAATAGCTGATCTGGCTATGTTTTGCGGTGGGTCTATGGGAAGTCAGAGTCCTGTCGGATCCAAAGATGGTTTTGAAAATGCGGAATTGATCGGGGAAACCCTGGCAGAAAGAACTGTGGAAAAACTGGCAGGTATCAGGAAGCAGGAGCGAAATATCTTAACATCATTATCATTGAAAATTGACCTGCCCGAATACCATTTCAGACTCTCAAAAAACCGGAACCTGACAACAGGGATCAGCAATATACTCATGATTTCACCAAAGAATGTCTATCTCCAGGGGCTCAGGATAAATAATCTGTTGTGGATATTCACACCTGGCGATTTCAGCGGCGAATATGCAGCGGAACTCAGGAACGAACTATCAAACAAGGGATTTGAGGCTATAGTTTCCGGATACAATGGAAGTTACATTGGATATATCATACCCGGAAAATATTTCTATACGAAACATTATGAACCCCTGATGATGGGGTGGTTTGGCCCCACTATGGGTGATTATGCAATGGATCTGATTGAGAAAATCACTCAATCACTTTCAGAATGCAAATGACCATAATTGCTGGTTAAATTATTTCAGGTCCCAATACATCACATACCTCTCTTCCACAATTTTATAATATGGTGAAAGGTCAAAATCCCTGTCTGCTACACCGATAGCTTTGAACTCCAGTGGCTTACCCGGAACAGGTTTAAGCCAGTCATTTAGTTTTTTCCCTTTTGCTTTAATTGTGCTTATGACATTTTCCGGGACAGGATAATTATTATAATCATTCTGGTCAAGAGCATAAGGAGCTGGCGGTTGAATTCCTTCTTTCCCCATTTTCCCGGCAAGAAGTACAGGGCCAAATGCAATAGCAGTTTTATCAGGGTTATCGTTTGCAGGAATATACCTTAAATCCATAGTAAATGTTACATCAATTTTATCACCATTTTTCCAGGTCCTGTCAAGGGCAATGTAGCTGCCCGGTTTAGATTTTACTGGAATTGCCTTTCCGTTGATTTTTATCTGGATACCACCAGATGACCAGCCAGGATATCGGATATTGAATGCCATTTTAATATCCTTGTCGGTCTCAATTTTTAGATGGGTTGAAGGTTCTTCAGGATATGTGGTCTGTTGAACTAATTTCATTCCCTTTTCTTTCCATGTCAGTTCTGATGGAATAAACAGATTTACAAAAATACCGCTTGTATTATGGTAGTATATTGATTCAGCATATTTTGCATTGCTCTCGAATCCTGAGCCTACGCAACACCAGAAGCTGGATGTTGGTGTGCTATACACTTTGAATGCTCCGGGTTTCATAGGCATGAAATATGAGACCATTCCTGTTCGAGGGTCAGGAGCAGCAAGAATATGATTATAAAGAGCCTGTTCATAGTAATCGGCATATCTGGCATCAGCTGTCCATGAAAAGAGATGACGTGTCAGCTTCAGCATGTTATAAGTGTTACAGGTTTCAGTGGTTCTTACAGTAAGGTGTTCTGATATCTTATCGGGAGCAAAAAAATGCTCAAAATCGCTGTTACCGCCATTAGCATAAGTATGATGATCGATCACCTCCTGCCAGAAAAAGATTGCTATTCTCTTCTGGACTTCATCTCCGGTAAGCTCATATCCCCTTGCTTCCCCAATAATCTTTGGGATTGTTGTATTTGCATGGAGCCTGGGTAAATTATCGGTCCCGTTAGCAAGCGGATCGAGAACAACATTATCAAAAAATAATTCAGCAAGCTTCCTGTCGTTATCATTGCCGGTAATAGAATACAGGTTATAAGCAACCTCAATCATACCACCGAATTCATTTTTCATATTAACAACCAGCTGCTGGGGAGTCAGGGGACTTAGTTTCCAGTAAGCCCATCCGCTTATTTTTTCGGCAACATCAAGAGCCTGTTTATTACCTGCATAGATATACATATCAGTCAAACCTGCCATAATCTTATGAATTGTATACCAGGGTGCCCATACGGGCCGGCCGGCAATACAACGGTCGATAAAATTGGGAGGGAAAGCGCTGAGGTAGCCATCCTGATTCAGTATACGCTGGCAATCGGCCAGGGCAGTAACAATACTGTCTCCTCTGTTCTTATATGCTATATTACCTGTTGTTTTGTACATCATAGCCAAACCAGACATAACATGACCCAATGTATGTCCCCTCAATTCTGTATCAAGTTTTTCCCATCCTTCCAGAGCTTTTGAGGAGGTTTGAATTCCTGCGTTAACTCTGAAACTATGAAGAAGCCTTTTAATATCCATTGAAAGAAGCCACTTACCATTCCGCTCAACGGTTTCACTGAAAGGGCTATCAAGAAGTTTCACATCCTCAAGATTGAAACTTGAAGCTTTTATCTCAATTTTTGGGTTTACGTTCCATAAAGAAGGGTACTGGCCAGGGTATTGAGATTTTGCAGGAAAAGTCATGATCAGAATAAAGGCTAGCACTGCCAGCCCCAATCTGCTAAATTTAATTTTAGAATGGTTCATATTAGACAACTGATTATTGGCATTTTTTTCAAGC
This sequence comes from Bacteroidales bacterium, assembly GCA_023251395.1. Taxonomy (GTDB): domain Bacteria; phylum Bacteroidota; class Bacteroidia; order Bacteroidales; family VadinHA17; genus LD21. The sequence goes on along the minus strand of JAHEYW010000137.1, from coordinate 6,549 downwards.
TTTTTGAACTGAATAAATTTATCCATTTTTCGCAGCTATGAAATTGTTACAAAAAGAAATTAAATTTATATCAGATATTAAATTTCAGGTTTTGTACTAATTTCTGAATTGAATTTTAAACCCGACAACGCTCCAGTCAGGTAATTTTGAAGGCTTACTGATTACAAGAGTGTCACTATTCTGCTTCCAGTTCAGTTTTTCCTCACCTCCGAGCATCGTAATTTTCTTTATCCTCTTATCGGAAAACTTTGAGTTCTTTCCAAGTGAGCCTATTTTAATATCCCCGGCAGGAGCTCCCATAAAGAAAGCATAAAGAGTATCGCCTTTGGTTGTAAAGCGTATATCCTTCGATTCATATGGCCTTACATCCCTGACACCACCAAAAGTTCCCCTTGCCTGTTTTATTGTTGACGGTCCTTCTCCATATATCTTCCATGGCCGCGTTCCGTAAATACCCTCACCGTTAACAGGCGTCCATTTTGCAATTACATCAAGGATATCCATGACATCCTGTTCAAGATCGCCCTCAGGAGTCTGGACAACATTTAAAAGCAGGTTGCCATTTTTGCTGACTATATCCACCAGCATCTGTATAACCTGTTCACCTGTCATATATTTCTGCCCGGTACGGTAATACCAGTCGCCAATCGATGTATCTGTCTGCCATGGATCAACACTTATAGTATCCATTGCTCCACGTTCAATATCCTTCACCCATCTTCCTTCTGAAGCAAGCTGTTTACAGGTATAGACTGCCTCCAGCTTCCCGTTGTTTTTGATGATATCCTCGTTATAGAAATGCGCAAGCATTGTTCTTCCTACTTTTCCGAAAGGCAGTTCACTGTCAGAATATAGAAGGTCGGGATGATAATTGTCAATCAGTTCGGTTATTGAGGCAAGCCATTCTTTCTGATTAAGAGTATCCTTTGTAAGCCAGCCTTTATCATCGGGAGCTGTTTTTTTATGATACAGATCCTCATATTTAGGATTCGCACCATCATAAGGAACGCCTTTCATCGGACCTGAAAGATCAGCACCATGGCTTTGCTGGAACCAAGTATAACTTGCACCCAGATGCTCAGAAACACCAAATCGCAGACCCTCTTTTTTTGCTGCCTGCTGCCATAACCCAAGGACATCTTTTTTCGGGCCCATGTTCACAGCATTCCATTTATGGATTTTGGAATCCCACAGGAAAAAATTATCATGGTGGGACCCCATACTGACAAAATATCTGGCACCAACTTTCTTATAAAGTGCCATCAGTTTATCCGGATCCCATCTTTCCGCTTTCCATAGCGGTATAATATCCTTGTACCCGAATTTAGAAGGGTGACCATAATTCTTAACATGATACAGGTAAACAGCGCCGGGTTTGCCACTTGGTTTTCCGGTTCTGCGGTCAATATTTTCTGATATATACATATTTCTTGCATACCAGTCGCCCTGACGCGGAACAGCCTGGGGACCCCAATGTGCCCAGATTCCAAATTTTGCATCCCGGAACCATTCAGGATATTGGTACTGTTTGAATGATTCAAGTTCAGGCTTAAAGGAAGGTGTAAAAATTACAGGTTCCTTTACTGCCTGTTTCTGAGGTTTACTGGTACAGGAAACAATAAAGATAGAGACAATGATCCCTGTAAATGCTAATAAGAACATTCTGGTTGTTTTCAATGATTTAGGTTTTAAGTTAAATTTCTAAATATCAAAATACAAATCACTTCGCCCATGAAATTAATAATAAATGCACAAGGATTGTACATATAAAAGGAAAAAATTATTCTAAAATACGAATTATTGTTTCGATTTTGTTTTCAATTGCCGTTGGCTAAAGCCAACGGCAATTGAGTCAGTCACTTAAGGGGCAAGGAACAAATGAAGCTAACAGAAATTTATCAGTCATTTTCCAGCATTTGAAATTATCAGAAGTCGAAATTGAAAGAAGTACATCATTATTCATCCATCGTATCACAGAGTTTATAAAATATGATCATACCACCAATGTAGTTTGATTAGTTTTATTTACATTGGTGATATTTTTCTTCGAACCCGGAAAAACTTGTACGATAGTTTATAATGAAATAAAACCTGAGACAATGAAAAAATTATTCAGACTTTTTACTCCTGCCTTAATCACGCTGATCGCTATCTCCTTCAATCTTGGTGCACAGGTAAAATTACCTGCGATTTTTGCAGACAATATGGTACTCCAGCAGCAGACAGATGCTGCAATATGGGGAAAAGCCGGGGTCAATTCAAATGTAAGAGTATCAACATCATGGAACGGGAAATCCTACTCTGCACGTGCAGATAAAGATGGGAACTGGAAGACTAAAGTTTCCACACCATCCGCAGGTGGTCCTTATACTGTTACAATTAGTGAGAGTAATACAATTGTCATTAAAAACGTGTTAATCGGTGAGGTTTGGGTATGCTCAGGCCAGTCTAATATGGAAATGACGATGAAAGGATACCGGAATCAACCTGTAAATGGTGCAAATGAGTATATAGCAACCTCTTCGAATAACCAGATCAGGTGCATAACAATTCCAAGAACTATGAGCCAGACTCCACTTGATAATTTAAAAGGCGAATGGAAAACATGTGAACCTGAGAATGTTGTTGATTTTAGTGCAACAGGATATTTCTTTGGTTTGATGCTTAATAAGGTACTTAAGGTTCCTGTCGGCTTGATATGTACAAGCTGGGGTGGCACCAGAATTGAACCCTGGATCAGTGAAGCCGGCTTAAAAAGATTCGACTGGGTCAAGGTTCCGGATAAAACCCAGCCTCTTACAGGAATGAATACTCAGCAAACCCCTACGGTTCTCTTCAATGCAATGATCAATCCCATAGTTGGCTATGGTATTAAAGGTGCAATCTGGTATCAAGGTGAAGCAAACAGGAATGAACCTGCACAGTACCAGCAGCTTCTTCCCGGTCTGGTTGAGAACTGGAGATCAGTCTGGAACGTTGGCGACTTCTCTTTCTATTATGTGCAGATAGCTCCTTATGATTATGGACCAACAGGTTTGAATTCTGCTTTCCTGAGGGAAGCACAACTGAAAGCTTCCACATTGATACCCAATATCGGAATGGCATGCGTTATGGACACCGGTGAAAAAGACATAATTCATCCTTCAAATAAAAAAGCGACCGGTGACAGGCTGGCATATCAGGCTCTTGTTAAAACCTACGGAAAGAAAGGTATTGTATGTGATGGTCCGGTATTTAAGGAGATGAAAGTAGAAGGCAGCATTGCAAGACTTACATTTGATAATGCCCCAAACGGACTCATAGATCTGGGTCGTGAACTTTCCTGTTTTGAGGCAGCAGGTGCAAATAAAAGGTTCTATCCTGCGAAGGCATTTGTTACAAATGCAGGCATAACTCTTTTCTGCCCATCGGTTGGTGAGATAGTTGCAGTCAGATATGCCTTCAAGGATTTTATCGTTGGTGATCTGTTCAATAATGAAGGATTGCCAGCTTCATCCTTCAGGACTGATGCGTGGGACAACTAGTGTGAAGTAAAAAGTAAAAAGTAAAAAGTAAAAGTTAAAAGGTGAAAGGCGACAGTGATAACCCTGGGAAAAGAAATTAAACTGTTCGTGATGAAAACAACTTTGATTGTATTCCTGTTGTTTTCTTCTGTTGATTTATATCCACAGACAATCCTGCAGTATGTTAACCCTCTGATTGGTACAGCACCTGCCACAACAGTGAGCTCAAAAAATCGCAGTTCCGGATCGGAGGAAAAAGGACAGACATACCCGGCGACAGGAAGGCCATTTGGGATGACACAATGGACTCCGGAAACAAGAACATCCGAAGAAAAATGTATTTCCCCGTATTATTATAATGATAAGTATATCACAGGTTTCAGGGGTAGCCACTGGATGAGCGGAAGTTGTACCCAGGATTATGGAAGTGCTTCACTTATGCCATTTACTTCAGGGAAACCTGATACCATTACCAGGCCACCTGTTTCAAAGTATAATCATAAAAATGAAACCACCTCCCCTGCTTATTACAAAGTTGTTCTGGACAATTTTGATATTACCGCTGAACTCACGGGTTCAACAAGATCCGGTATAATGAGATTCACTTTCCCTGGGAAGAACTGTAGCTATGTACTTATCAGGATAAACAGTGACAGGAAGAAAGGAAAGCTTTGGATTGATAAGCAGAGGAATGAAATTATTGGTTTTAATCCTGTATTCAGGCTCTACCAGGGCAATGGACAGCCTGCAGGATTCAGCGGCTATTTTGTTTTCAGGTTTGATAAACCGTTCGAACTGGAACAACTACTCCAGAACAGCCAGCAGATGATACTTAAATTCGGAAATGAGCCCGTATTAAATGTTAAAGTGGGTACCTCATTTACAAGTATCGATGCTGCCCGAAACAATATGGAGAAGGAAATCCTCAACATGGACATTGAGAAGTTACGTAAAGCTTCTGAGGATATCTGGATCCAGACACTTGGAAAAGTTCAGCTGAGAGGTGGGACACCCGAAGATAAGACAAAATTCTATACAGCCTTATATCACTGTTATCAGCTTCCCAGGATAGCAAGTGATTGTGATGGGAGCTATCAGGGCTTTGCACAGGATACTCTTATCCATAAAGCAGAGGGTTTTGATTATTATGATGATTTCTCAATGTGGGATACATACCGTGCACTGCATCCGCTTATGACAATACTTGAACCAAAAAGAACACTTGATATGGTAAAGTCTTTGGTCCTTAAGGCGCAACAAGGAGGCTGGATGCCGATATTTCCTGCATGGGGAAGTTATACGGCCGAAATGATTGGCGACCATGTAAGTACAATGATATCAGACTCTTACCTGAAAGGTATAACTGCATTTGATGTAGAAACAGCATACAGGTACATGAGGCAGAATGCATTTGACTCTCCTGCCGATAATGAATACAAGGATGGAAAAGGGCGAAGGGCATTAGTCAGCTATCTCAAATATGGCTATATCCCCCTTGAAGACAGTGTCCTGAATGCATTCCATAAATATGAACAAGTTTCCAGAACACTTGAGTATGCATTCGACGACTTTGCTCTATCAGGATTCGCTAAGGCACTTGGAAAAACTGCAGATTACGAATCTTTAATTAAACGTTCTGGTAACTGGAAAAATGTATTTGACAACCAGACAGGATTTGTTCGGGGAAGGTACGCAGATGGAAAATGGATTGAGCCGTTCGATCCCTATAAAAAGATACAATACATTTGCGAAGGTACGCCATACCAATGGACATGGTACGTGCCACATGATATACAGGTGCTCATTAATGTAATGGGCGGACAGGCAAGGTTCATTGACCGTCTTAATGAATTCTTTGATAAGGGCTACTACTGGCATGGAAATGAACCGGACCACCAGGCGGCATATATGTTTGCAATGGCAGGACAACCCGATAAAACCCAGGAATGGGTAAACAGAATAATTAATGATGAATATGGAACAGGACCAGGAGGACTGAGCGGAAATGAGGACGCAGGACAAATGTCTGCATGGCTGGCATTCTCAATGATGGGATTCTACCCGGTATGCCCTGCATCGAATCAATACATTATCACTACTCCCACTTTCGATGAGGTTAAAATTTTCTTGCCAGACGGAAAATTCTTTTTAATAACTTCGATCGGCAGGGAAAACAATAATAAATATATCAGGGTTATAACGAAGAATGGTGCCGTTTTCAGAAACTGGTACATAACTCATGATGAAATAATTAATGGTAGCAAATTTACTTTCCAGATCTCCCAAAGACCACCCATAATAAGATAGTAACTGTTTATTTACAACTAGATTAAGATTTTAAGAACCTAATAATTTAAATCATGAAAAAATCTGCTCTTATTTTTATTTCGATGTTATCGCTAAATACATTAATGCCATCTTCATTTGGCCAGAATACAGTTGACAATGTACTTACTGACAAAGAGAAGAAAGATGGCTGGCAGTTGCTCTGGGATGGTAAGACAACCACCGGCTGGAAAAGTGCAAGGAGACCTGAATTTCCAAAAACAGGATGGGCTGTTAGTGATGGGATGTTAATAGTAATGCCACCAGCCCAGGGGTTACAATCAGGAGGGGATATAATTACTACCGGAATGTATAAGAATTTCGAGTTAAGTGTTGATTTTATGTATACACAAGGCGCCAATAGTGGAATTAAATATAACCTTAATACAAAAACTATTATTGGCTGCGAGTATCAGATATTGGACGATTTGCGTCATCCGGATGCTAAAGCCGGGATAAATGGTAACAGAACACTGGCCAGCCTATATGATCTTATACCTGCATCAAAGCAGAAGAAAGACAATGGACCAGATAAGTGGAATACGGCAAGAATTATTGTAAATGGTAAACATGTAGAACATTGGCTGAATGGCGAGATGACATTATCGTATGAAATAGGATCACCAGAATGGAAAGCGGTGGTGGCAACCAGCAAATTTAAAAATGAGGCGGGTTTCGGAGAGGTGGCTGAGAGCCCGATTCTCCTGCAGGACCACGGAAA
>JAHEYW010000136.1 GCA_023251395.1 Bacteroidales bacterium | reverse complement strand
GAACGATGGAGCCACCTGCTCCGCCACCGCCTGAACCGCCACCTCCGATTGCTATTCCACCATTTCCTCCGCCTGCATTGATATTCCCGCCATTGCCAATTATTGTGTCTGCAATAATAATTACAATTCCTCCGCCATTGCCCCCTCCTGATCCTGATCCTCCTGCTGCTGCTGTGGAAGCTCCGCCACCACCTCCCATGTAAATTCTGTTTACCAGGGAAGCATGATCAGCGATAAAACCTCCGCTGTTGAAGGTACTTGTCGGGAAGTAATCTTCATTTCCACCATAACCTCCTGCTCCGCGGTTACCGCCGCCACCACCGCCTGAATATCTTGCGTTTCCACCTCCCCCACCGTTAAAATTCGGACCATATCCCTTAGAAAAATTAGGTAATAATAAGCTCCCACTATTGTCATGAATTGCCAGACCTTCTCCTTTATAGCCAGCATCAGCAAAAGACCATGGATAATGTTCCTGAGCGTATAAAGGAATCGAATTCCATGCAATCCCTAAACCTGAGGTATCTTTCCCTCCACTGAAACCCAGCCCTGATACATCAATATCAGCATTCAGTTTCAGAGTGCGACCGATGATCATCGCGATAATACCACCGGTTCTTGAGAGAGGATTCCAAGCATCGCAGGTCAGTTTACCATTTACAATTGCACTATTATAATAGGGTACTCTTATAAGCTGGATATTCCCCGCAATATTGAAAGTACTAACAATGTTGTTTCTGAAAACTACTTCTTTTGTACCAGTATTTATAAATGAAATAATGAGAAACTCATGCATACCAGGTTTCCCAAATATATTTTGGAGTGTGCCATAAGACCCTAGTGGATCGGTAAGGATCATCACTCCCTGCATCTGGACAAGCAATACTGTATCTCCGGCAGCAAATCCAGTTATATCATCCACAATAACACTTCCGGGATTTACTGTTGTCACATGTGTCCTGGGCTGGTTTAAATTTCCGGAAAGGATTTTCTGAAAAGAAAACGCATTTCTGCTAAAACCAAAAAGAATTAGCGCTAATATTAAAAGACTCCTTAATTTGCACGAAATCCTGCCCGTCATCCGTATTCTGTCTGAACCGCTAATATAAGGAATATATTGAAAAATTCAAGCTTTAATAATCACCCTTTGATGAAGGGTTTATCCCAGCTTTTCAATAGTATAGCTTAAAGGCAGTTCAACAAAGAAAACGGTTCCTTTTTCAATTTCTGATTCAAACCATATACGACCGTTTGCATTCTCAACATACCTTTTTACAATTGACAGTCCAAGTCCCATTCCGGATGATTTTGTTGTAAAGTTCGGAGTAAATAGATTATCTTTCAGATTATCAGGTATTCCGGCACCATTATCGGCAATTGAGATAATAACCTTATCGCCCCTGATATCGAGACCAATCCTGATGATACCGTCTTTTCCTGTTGGCACTGACTGAATTCCATTCTTGATAAGGTTTGAAAAGATTCCATTCAGGTGTTCCTTATCTATATAGACCATAGTTTTCGTTTCCCTGGGGGAATTAATTCTGAATGTAATTCTATCAGTGTTCTTAAATAATTCCAGGTTGGTCTTTATCTGTTCCAGCAGATCAACTTCAACTGGCTGTGCCCCGGGCATCTTGGCGAATGATGAAAATGCAGAAGCAATAGAGGATAAATTATCAATATATTCAATCTGGCTCCTGGTGAACTTCTCAAGTTTTTTATCAAATCCGGGAATTTCGTCCTTCCAGGATTTATAAAGTTGCTGTATATTCAATTTCATCGGGGTCAGAGGATTCTTTATCTCATGCGCGACCTGTTTTGCCATTTCCCTCCAGGCAAATTCCCTTTCGGAATTTGCAAGCTTTCGTGCACTGTCCTCAAGCTCATCCACCAGTCGGTTATACTGTCGTACCATGTCACCTATCTCGTCCTGTCCGCCATAGTTGAGATGCTCACTTTTCTTACCAAGTTCAACAGAAGCAAGACCTGAACTTAGCATTCTCAGCGGGGAAGTTAAACGTTCACTTATAAAGACTGCAATACTCACAGTTATTACGATCAGGAGCACAGTGAGATTGATTATTGCGACAATAAGGTTTGATATCTCTCTTGCCAGAACACTCTGCATCCTGAAATAAGGAAGATTCAGATATGCAAGGAGCTGATTTTCATTATTATAGAACGGGACATAGGCAGACAAATACTCGAGTGAACCTATTTTCTCCTGGTGGATATATTCACTTTTTGTAAGATTCTCAAGGTTTATCATGGCATCCATATCCAGCCTGTCGCTGGTAAGGTCCCTGTAAAATACCTCACGCCGGGAGGTGGCAATCAGGTAACCACTTTTGCTGTACAGATTTATATCAGTATTAAAGATATTTGAAGTTTTAATCAGCAATTCTTCCAGGGAAGAATTGGTTTCATCCCTCCAGTCGGTATTCAGTGTCTTTTCGAATGACAGTTTCCGGTCAAGTTCTGCATAGACTGAGTTGATCTTTTCTTTAATATTTTCATTATGCTTTGCCTGATATTGTTTTATGCTGAAATACCCTGCCACAATCCCGACCGAAATAAATGAAAAGAGAAGAATACCGATAAATGCCAGCTGAAGTTTTTTACGGTAGTTCAGGCGAAAGATGATCTTTGGCTGTGATCGTATTAAAACCAGAAGGATGATTGCTGACAGAAGAAGGACAAAAGCGAAAATATAGGCAAATGAGATAAGCACATCCACAAGGGCAACCCTTGGTTTACTTATGATCACAGTGACATTTCCGTTTTTAAAGAGTACATGTGTAAATTCCTCCTTATTGAAAATACTAAAATCTGAATCTTTGTTAACATATTCAACATCAGTCTTATCGTATGGAAATTCCCCGGTCCTGAGAACCAGATTCCCGTTTATATATTTTGCAAAGTTGTAATCCTTAAGCTGTGCGTAACCTTTATAATTTCTGTCGAGCAATAACTCGGAATAACCTGCTTCAAATGCATCAACATCTGAATGAAGCTCAATAAATAATCCGTTGATTGTATTTCCGGGAAGGGTGACGAATAATCTCCCGATGTAACAGGCTCTTCCACCCTGGTTTTCAAGAAAAAAGAAATCAGTGCCGGTAAGCTGGTGTCCGTCTTTTTTTATCCTGTCATTGAAGAAGCTGAAACAGTTGAGTACAATGTTCGACTCAGAGCCCATGGATAAAGGTGAATCCTGCTTGCAGGCAACTACGCTCAGGTTAAAATTCGCCCAATAACCGCCAAAATAACTTTTTCTGAGATACTGATACAGATTGTCAACCTGATCCTGTCCGGTAAGCTCCTTCTTAAGCATAGAATTCAAAGCAGTGTCGGCAGAAAAGAGCGGCCATATATTAAGAAGCAGCTGCTCGGCATCCGGATCATTATCACTTGAATAGGAAACTGCCAGGATTTTTATCTTCTCTATATTCTTTTTCTCCGAAAGCTGTAATATCTGGTAAAGTGAATAAAGGCAGAAAACGAATGATAAGAGAACCGTTATAGTGTACTTCCCTGCTTTCCTTCTGAAACTGAACCATAATACTACATTCAGTGTAACCCAGAAGATCAAAGCCACAAATATGTTAACCATATTCAGTATCCTGACAATGACAATAATTGAGATTGTACTGATTAAAAAGCTGATAATTAAGGACCTGATCGAATCTCTGAATATGGAGTAAATTTTGAGAATGAGAACAAGCGGAACAAGAAAGATCAGCGTGACAGAGGCATATCCGATAATGCTGTATATTGATAAATCAAGTACTTTATATGGTTCAAAGCTTATGTTCGATTCTGTAATAAGGTTACAAAATATAGAGTTCAGTATCACCATAAAGAACATGGCGATGCAGAAATAACCGGTTAAAGTGATGATCTGACCGGTTTCACTGTTTTCGGATCTTCCACCCAGAGGGAAATACCTGTATAATACTGAGGAAAAAACTGCGGCCATGATTCCTATAATAAAAAAATGACCGAGAGATGGGATGAAACTATTGAGAATGAATCTGTATGGTGAAAAAAACTCTGTTTCCTTCAGAATGGGAGGTATTCCGGCAATTAATACTATAAAGTAAATTGTAACCAGGAAAAGCAGAGCTCCGAATACAGCGAGAAGTCCCTTTCCTTTCTGACTTATTAATTCTGCCAGGTTGCTTACCAGAACCAGAACTAAAGTAAAAAACAATGACCAAAGGATCAATGGAATAGCAATAAATGCTGATTCTTTTCTGCCTGGGGGGAAAACGAGATTAAAGAGCCATCTCTTGTCTTTGGTATAAACCCTGAAATCAGAACTATTTATATCAGAACTTAGCCCTGTGTTCGAGGGAACACCAAAATCCTTGATAAACCCTTTCCTTATCAGGTTATTCTCAAATCCATAATCGCTTCTTAAACGCAGGAGGACAATGATTTTTTCATTTCCGGATTTGATTGTTTTTGTAAGAAACCAGCCATTCTGAATGAATACAAGTCGTTTTGAAAAAAGAGTATCGTTGTATGTCAAAGGAACAGCAACACTGTTGTCGGACCAATGGGCCAGTTTATCATCAAGATATTCGAGAACAGTTCCCTGGTTCCTGATTACAACAGAGAGGTAGTCTTTTGCCGCAGAACTTATATTCTCTCCCCTGTTTAATATTGGTATGAGGCTATTCAGGTAATTATCAATAATAGTTTCCTTTTCTGCAAGGACTCTGTTGAATTTCCTGGTTTTCAGCCTGTACTCAAAATCGCTGAAATAGATATATTCCACTACAACTGCCATTATTAGGGAAACAGTTGCAATGAAAGTGAGGTATATCAGTTTCTTCCTGAGGTTCATTTATGGTTCATTACTAGTCATGATGGTATGGATCACCTTTGATAATTGAAAGAGCCCGGTATAGCTGTTCTGTAAACAATAATCGTACCATCTGGTGGGAAAAGGTCATTCTGGATAATGAAATTTTCAGATCGGCTTTACTGTAAATTCCCTGTGAGAATCCATAAGGACCTCCAATAACAAAGACGATCCTTTTCTTCGACATCATAAATAATTTTTCGAGATGGTCAGAAAATTCCCTTGTAGAATACTCCCTTCCCTTTTCGTCAAGCAATATAACAAAATCATCACTTGTGATCGCCCGTCCAATGCTTTCACCTTCCCGTATTTTTTGTTCTTCAACAGGCATATTTTTAGTATTCCTGAGATCTGGTAATGTTATTATCTCAAATGGTATGTATTTATGAATCCTCAAAGAATATTCCTCAACACCTGCTCCAATATTGTTGTCAGTAGTTTTGCCGGTCTGGATCAGTAATATTTTCATTAGCTCTTACAATGCCAGCTGAAGATGCTTTCAGGCAGCCATTTTCACAAAAGTAACAATAAATAATATCAATTTCCTGTAATATTGGATAGCTCTGGTAATGTTAATTTCATTAAATTTGCGGAAACTGAGTTTCAGACAATCAGTTCTTTTAGAATAAGAAAGTCATGAAAACAAAAATTTTATTTAGCATCAGTATCCTGGTTCTGGGTTTAGCACCTGTTTACGCACAGGATCAGACAAAAACCCAGGCAGAAATATCAGCTGCTTTTAAAAGTGGAAACGCTTCTGACCTTTCGAAATATCTCAACTCAACTATCGAGCTTTTACTTCTGGATAAACAAGATTTCTATAAAAAGAACGTTGCAGAAACCATACTGAAGGATTTCTTCAATGATTATAAACCTAAAGATTTTACTATCAGACATGTTTTGCATCAGAATGAAACTCTCCTGGCAATAGGTATACTAAAAACCGAAAAGGGTGACTTCAGGGTTTATTTTCTTCTTAAAAAAGTTGACCAGGAGCTGCTTATTCACCAGATACGCATAGAATCAGAAAATGGAAGATAAGATTCTGCGTCAATTCATTCTTGGATGTATAGAGGAAGATATAGGTGATGGAGACCATTCATCACTTGCCTGCATTCCAGACAACTCGACAGGAAAAGCCAGATTATTAATAAAGCAGCCAGGTATTCTTGCAGGGATTCGTGTTGTCTCCGGGGTTCTGTCAATAATTGACAGTAACCTGGAAATGGAAGTGTTAAAAACTGATGGAGCAGAGATTGTTCCCGGTGATATTGGATTCATTGTTAAAGGGGAACAACTCTCAATTCTTAAATCAGAGAGACTTGTTCTGAATATACTTCAGAGGATGAGCGGCATTGCGACCACAACTAATGCATATGTAAAGAAGCTTCAGGGTTTATCCTGCAAGGTTCTTGATACCAGGAAAACCACTCCCGGGATGAGATTCCTGGAAAAAGAGGCAGTCAGGATTGGCGGAGGAGAAAATCACAGGATGGGTTTATACGATATGATTATGCTGAAGGATAACCATATTGATTATGCCGGAGGTATAAAAAATGCAATATTAAGAACAAATAAATATCTTAGTGATCAGAATTTGAGTCTGAAGATCGAGATCGAAGCCAGAAATCTGAATGATATCAGGGAAATAATAAGCTGCGGAGGTGTTGACAGGATAATGCTGGATAATTTCACCATAGAATCAACAAGGGAGGCTGTAAAGCTGATCGGCGGCAGGTTTGAAACTGAATCTTCGGGTGGAATAACACTTGAAACAATAAGGGATTATGCAGAATGTGGAGTGGATTTTGTTTCAGTTGGCGCTCTCACCCATCACATCAAAAGTCTGGATATGAGCCTTAAAGCTTTTTAGTCCCAATAATCAGAAATTATTCAATCTTGAAGAAAGGAGAAAAAATCAAGAGCCTTGTCCTGCCAGGGTTTGAGGGGGCTTCAATAAGTAATGTCATTACCTTTGTAATCAAAGGATTCAGTAAAGGCGCATTGGTTACAAGAGCCTCATCAATTGCATTTAATCTGTTACTTGCCCTTTTACCTGCTTCTATATTTCTGATCACTCTTATACCTTTTATACCAATCAAAAATTTTCATCAGGAACTGATAAGGCTTTTTGAAAGTATAATCCCTGTTGATGCATATGATTTTCTAAGGTCCACAATAATCGATGTTATTACCAGGAGAAGCGGCGGATTGCTGATCTTTATGTTCCTCGCAACGGTATTATTTTCCACTAATGGGATCCATGCACTTATTCATGCATTCGTTGTTTCAGCTCACAATTTCAGATCCAGGACCTGGTTCGATCAAAGGAAGATCTCTGTAATCCTGCTTGTAATAATTGATACTCTTTTCATAACAGCGGGATTTTTACTGATCTTCGGAAAAATCGGACTCAACAGGTTAGTTGCGTTACATATTGTCGAAAAAAGGATGGTATTATATCTTATCATGACATTAAAATGGATAGTGATTGTTATGTTGATTCTTCTGGCCATCTCCTTTCTTTACTGGCTGGCTCCTGCAAAGAAATCTGATTTCAGATTTATTTCACCAGGCTCAGTCCTGGCTACTATCCTCTTCATACTTACCTCCCTTGGTTTTTCGGCCTATGTAAATAACTGGGGGCAGTACAATAAATTATATGGCTCAATCGGAACACTTATGGTAATACTCGTCTGGCTCTACCTTAATTCGATAGCATTACTGATTGGTTTTGAACTGAATATGAGCATCAAGGCAGCCGCAAACAGTGGTCAGCCTCTTGATCAGCTGCAATGAATATACTCCTTAACCAGCTTTCTGATCTCATCATTTTTGTTGAATAATCTCTCGCTCAGCCCTTTATCATCATAAGATTTTAGCTTGTCAGCAATGCTGTCAATTACTCCTGAAGGAAATATTCCATCCTTCTCATAATATTTTCTCTGAGCAAGAAGGCATTCTGCAGATTCCCAGCATGAAGCCGGCAGATACTCAAGGTTTTTCACCTTAATGTTATCCTTATCCCTGAATATATTGTAATTAACATAAAGATCTTCTGCTTTTTCAAGTGAGCTCTCCATTTTCAGACCGAGATCTATAGCAATTACCAGTCCTGCGAATAATTTATACACATTGGCTGAGCCATCGGGTGACCTAAGTTCAACAGTCTGTTTAGACGGGAACTGTTCTAATGCAGAAACTTCAGCCGGGTTTGCATCCCTGATCATGTCGGCTGCACCGACCCATCCCAGGGGTACCCTCACCAGCACAGATCTGTTCCTGTCACCCCAGCATATCCTGGTAGGTGCTTCCTGATGAGGAACGAGTCGCAGATATGAAGTAGGTATTGTATTTCCAAAAGCTGTGAGAGATTTGGAAAGTTCGAGAATTCCTGCGATCATCTTTTTAGCTGTATCACTTAGTGAGCCATTGTCAACCATCAGATTCTTTCCATCCTTTTCAAGCATCATATGAATATGTAGACCAGAACCTGCTTTTCCAACAGTTATCTTGGGTGCAAAACTGATCTCAACACCATACTCCAGGGCCAGCATTCGCAATATCCACTTTGCAATGATCAACTGATCAACAGCTTCATCTATCTCCACCGGCAGGAACTCAATCTCATGCTGCTCAAAATCCTCGCCGTTTTTTGTAAAGCTTCCTACTTCAGAATGTCCATACTTTATCCTGCAACCTGCTTTGGCACATAGTTCCAGTGCTTCAATCCTGAGATCTTCAAATTTGGCAAATGGCTTTGACTGATGGTACCCTTTCTGATCAACCAGCGGGAACAGATCATCATGAATTGAATTCACATAATATTCAAGCTCACCAAGGGCTTTTATCGAATAACCTGTACTTTGCCTGAATCGTGAATAGGCTTTTCTTAATATATATTCAGGGGCACTTTCCAATGGTTTACCTTCATTATTATAGAATGAACATAGCAATTCCAGCGTTGGTGTTTCCGAAAATGGGTTTACAAATGCGGTCCTGTACCTGGGAATTACATACAGGTCGCTCGATCCTGCCTCAATAAAAGAAAACAAACTCGAGCCATCTACTCTTTCACCTGTCGATATTATAGACTCAAGATGATCTTTACTTGAGGGAACAAAATTGAGAGTTTTCAATTTACCGTCGTCAGCCACATATCTGAAATTGATCATGGTGATTCCTTTCGCTTCAATGAATCTGATTATGTCATCTTTGGTAAAATCAGTACAAGGTTTCTTAAGGAATTGTACCAGTTCATTTGGGTTCAGTAATATCTCATTATTCTTCAACATAACTCCTCCGTTTAGTGATGCTAAAAATATGCATTTAACTTTTACCGGCAAATGAGTTTTGTTATCTTACAAACCACTGATATTCAACACAAACTTCTGAAAAACGATATTTAGATT
>JAHEYW010000135.1 GCA_023251395.1 Bacteroidales bacterium | reverse complement strand
TCAGGAGCAATTATCCTGGTAATTATTATGATTTATTTGTGGCATTAATAGTTAAAAAGTAAAAGTCTACTCTATATGAATCTAACCTTATTTGTCCTGATTCCGGTGCTTACTATTACCGGAATAATACTTCTGAAAGACACAAAACAAGTCAGACTTGTGGCTGCAGCAGGAACTGGCATTCAGCTAATAATGGCGGCGGTGCTTGTATTCCTTTATCTTTCAGCCCGTCACGCAGGAAATATGTCAGAAATGCTTTTTGTTCAGGATCATCTCTGGTTCAAAAGCCTAAACATTCACTATGCCATTGGAGCTGATGGAATATCTGTTGCCATGATTGCACTGACATCCCTGGTAGTATTTGCCGGGATATTTGCTTCCTGGGAAGTGGAATTTCTGACCAAGGAGTTTTTTGTATCTCTGATTCTTCTGGCCACAGGTGTATTTGGGTTCTTCATCTCCATTGACCTTTTTACCATGTTCCTGTTTTATGAACTTGCTGTTATTCCGATGTATCTTTTGATCGGCATCTGGGGTAGCGGCCCAAAGGATTATTCAGCCATGAAGCTTACTCTGATGCTGATGGGTGGATCAGCGCTGCTTCTGGTTGGCATACTAGGCATTTACTTTAACTCTGCTCCAAATGGTGGCCAGTTAACTTTCAATATTCTTGAAATATCCAAAGTCACAATTCCAATAACTGCGCAGAGGATCTTCTTCCCGCTTACATTTGTTGGTTTTGGGGTTCTTGGAGCATTGTTTCCATTTCATACCTGGTCACCTGACGGACATGCATCTGCTCCAACAGCAGTATCTATGCTACATGCAGGTGTACTGATGAAACTTGGAGGTTACGGTGCCTTTAGAGTTGCAATCTTCCTGATGCCTCAGGCTGCACAGGAACTTTCATGGATCTTTATTATTCTGACCTCAATTAGTGTTGTTTACGGAGCTTTTGGAGCTATCGTCCAGAAAGACCTTAAATATATCAACGCATATTCTTCTGTTTCACACTGTGGTCTGGTGCTCTTTGCAGTACTTATGATGAATAAAACCGCTATGGATGGTGCAATAATTCAGATGATTTCACATGGTCTCATGACAGCCCTTTTCTTTGCTCTGATCGGGATGCTTTATGGAAGAACTCATACAAGACTGATCAATGAAATGGGCGGTCTGATGAAGGTAATTCCATTCTTATCTGTATGCTATGTTATTGCCGGTCTTGCATCTCTTGGTCTTCCTGGCCTCAGCGGTTTTGTGGCAGAAATGACAATATTTGTCGGTGCGTTTCAACACCCCGATCTTTTCCACAGAGTTGTAACAATTCTTGCCGTTTCCTCGATTGTTATAACCGCGGTTTATATATTAAGAGTAGTAGCAATTCTGCTTCTTGGACCAACTACAAATGAGCATTTTGAGCATCTTTCAGATGCTAAATGGTTTGAAAGGGTCTCTGTTGTTACATTGATTGGCTCTGTTGCAGCCATCGGACTTGCACCTTACTGGCTTTCAACAATGATTGGACACAGCTTGCAACCAATTGTTGATAAGATACTTGCTGTAAACATATTTTAATTGAGTACAATTTCGTATAAAAAGATATTATGAGCTTCGCAAACATTTTACTGATGCGGCACGAATTGCTGCTGACAGCCGCAGCAATCCTGGTTTTAATTGCAGAAATATTCTGGGATCCGGCAAAGAAAAAATCGATATCACTGCTGTCTGTGATCCTCTTTTTTATTATTGCAGCGATCGGATTTTTTCCATCCGGCTCGGGGTCACTTTTTGGCGGTATGTATGAGGTGAATAATACAAGGCTGCTTATGAAGAATATCCTGAATATAGGTGTCCTGATTGTAATGCTTCAATCACTTGGATGGCTTTCAAAAGAAGAGAACCATGAAAGAATAAGTGAATATTTTATTCTGATTATTTCAACATTGATTGGTATGAACTTCATGATATCTTCAGGCCATTTCCTTATGTTCTATATTGGCCTTGAACTTGCTACAATACCAATTGCTGCTCTTGCAGCTTTTGACCGATACAGGAATAATTCAGCAGAAGCCGGGATAAAACTTATTTTATCATCCGCCCTCTCCTCAGGTATACTACTTTACGGTTTATCAATGATCTATGGTACAACCGGCTCATTATATTTCAGTGAGGTTGCAAAACTATTTGCCCAGGCCAATCTGCAGATCCTGGGATTCATATTCTTCTTTACCGGAATGGCATTTAAAATATCAATTGTACCTTTCCATCTGTGGACTGCTGACGTTTATGAAGGTTCTCCGGTCAATATCACATCATATCTTTCAGTTATATCTAAAGGAGCCGCTGTATTTATTTTCATTATAATTCTTTTCACGGTTTTTCCGGTCATAATTGCAACCTGGCAGAATACAATATATGTCACAGCAGTATTAACAATGACAATTGGAAACCTGTTTGCTATCCGCCAGCAGAACCTTAAGCGTTTTCTTGCATTTTCTTCAATTTCACAGGCAGGATTTATCCTTCTTGGCTTTATTGGAGGAAACCAGCTTGGGATGGCATCTGTTATCTATTATATCCTGATCTATATCTTCTCAAATCTGGGTGCATTCGGCGTTGTAACAGCAGTATATAATGCTTCAGGGAAAGAGAATATCAGTGATTACAATGGCCTGTACCTTACAAACCCTGGTCTCAGTCTGGTTATGACACTTTCCTTGTTCTCACTTGCAGGTATCCCTCCAGTTGCAGGTTTTTTTGGTAAATTCTTCCTTTTCACAGCCGCTGCTGAAAAAGGATATTATCTGCTGGTACTTATTGCAGTGTTGAATACAATTATATCACTATATTACTATCTACTGATAGTGAAGGCAATGTTCATCAATACGAGTGAAACTCCTGTAAGCAAATTCAAAAGCGATTTGGGAACAAGGCTTGCTCTCACAATCTGTGTTGCCGGCATGGTAGCTACAGGATTTGCAGGTTTCCTTTTCGAAGCAATCAGAAATTTAAGTTTTGGTGTATAATCAATAACCCGGACAAATGGCAATTAATAATGCAAAACATATTATTGGTGAAATTGATGGTGTACGCTGTACAATTATCGAAAAAGCCATTTCTCTTGAAAGAGCAGCATTTCTCAGAGAGCTTCTTGAGTCAAATAATCTGGAAGTAAAAGAAATGACAGAGCCTCCTGAAACTCCAGGTGCCGAACCCAAATATACAATTGGTGTTACTGACCTTGTTTTTAATCCTGTTTTTGCTGTTTATGAACGTAAGCTTATGACAAGAGATAACAAACCGGTTACTCCTGGTTATTGGAAACAGGAGTGTGTTGTTTGTGATCCCAGATACTGGATTAAAAGAAAGTCCTCAGGCAAGGCCTCCAAATAATCCAGTTCATCAGGATCCTGCTGAAGTAGTTTACCAGAATAGTAGGCTACTGAAGTTTTTGTTTTTTGGAAAAGTATTGATAGCTTAATTTACAGATCTTTGTTAGGTTGCCATTTTAGGCTAGATTTGTTGTCTTAAACACCAGTTATGAAACTTCTCTTCAGAATTCTAATTGTTTCATCAGTCATCGGTATCATGTCTTATCTTTTTTACGGTGCCTATAAAGAGGTTAATAATCAAACACTTAAAGATTTCAACTCTCTGGAAGTCTCCATATCTCAGCAGGCATCCCTTGGCATACAGAACTTTTTCAATTATTACCAGACTGAACTGACCGGGTTGTCAAAGCTGAGCTTTATTTCTAATTTAAATGATCAAGGGAAAGACTTGCTTAAAAACTTTTACGAAAACCATGTTGGTGAGATCATGGCAATATCCTACATTGATGATAAAGGCATACTTCAGTACACATATCCTTATTTGCCCAATGTAATCGGTCAGGATATATCCGGCCAAAAACATATTCATACTGTCATCAGTACTCATAAGTCCACCATTAGCGATGTATTTACTGCAGTTCAGGGTTATAAAGCTATTGCTTTTCATATCCCTGTAATGAAGGGAGATATCTATAAAGGGAGCCTTGCACTTTTAATACCGGTTGACAGACTTGGCAAAATGTATATTGAAAATATTAAAACAGGAAAGACTGGATTTGGGCTTTTGATAAGTGAGGATGGGATAATTCTGTTCAGTCATGATTCCTCAGAAACCGGAAAGATAATTAAGGATTTATATAGCCAGTCGTCTTCCTTGCTTAATCTTCTTGAAAAGACTGCAACAGAAAATGAAGGATATTCAATATGTGGCATAAATTATCTTAATAGACAAAAGACAAAAACAGCAAATTTCCTGGCTGCATTTTATAAGGTGCCTCTGGGTAACACTTACTGGACAATTCTGACACTGACGCCAGAAAAGGAGGTCTTTGAGACCATGATATACTTCCGTAACCGTTTGATATTCATATTTATACTTATAATAGTTTGTTTTTTAATCTATTTTTATCTTTCACTTAAGGCAAGTAACGTCCTTAAGGAGGAGAAAAAAAGAAAAGCAGTTGAAAATATTTTGATTGAAAGTGAAAAACGATTCAGAACGATGTTTGAACTTTCTCCTGCCGGTATAATACTTATCGATGAAAATGGAACTATTATAGAAGTCAACTCTGCATTCTGCAAAACTCTGGGATACTCCAGAAAGGAGCTGCTGTCAAATAATGTAAGGTTATTCTGCAGCCCTGGTTATGACAATGAAATTGAAGAAAATATTGCTAAAATTCTTTCAGGAAAGACTCTCCGCCATGAGGTAATAAATGTAAAGAAAGATGGGTCAATATGCGAATTTGAGTTATATGAGACAATGATCACCTTACCTCATGGCAATCCGGGAATTTTATCAGTCTCAAATGATATATCCGATAAAAAACGGTCTCAGGAAAAGATGCGTACTCTTTCGCTCGCACTTGAAAGCATCAGTGAATGTGTTTCGATAACTGATTATAGTAATAGGATAATCTTTGTGAATAACTCCTTCTGCAGAACTTATGGATATACCTCCGGGGAGCTGATAGGTAAAGATATTTCAATGGTCAGATCCAAAATGAACAATAATGAGCCAGTCAACAATATAATACTGGATACAATGAATGGAGGCTGGAATGGAGAACTAATCAATATTAAGAAGGATGGTACCGTATTTCCAATTGAATTGTCTACCTCTCCCATTGTTGACGAAAATGGTAAAACAATCGCACTTATAGGCATCGCAAATGATATCTTTGAAAGGAAGAAAGTACAACAGGAGCTTATTCTTGCAAAAGAGAAAGCTGAAGGAAGTGATAAACTAAAGTCGGCATTTCTTACAAATATGTCACATGAACTACGAACTCCACTTAATGCAATAATCGGATTTTCAGGGTTGATGACTGCGAACTGTGCTGATAAGGAATTTGTGGAAAATCTTAAAATCATTTCGAACAGTGGTCAGCACCTTCTTGGTCTGGTTGAAGAAATCCTGGATATTTCGATGATTGAAACAGGCCACATAAAAATCGTGCAGGAAAAAACTGAGCTTCACTCCACCCTTAAAGAAGTAAAAGATATTATCCATGGGGAAAGGCTTAAAGAAAATAAGGCGGAGATAGATCTGATCTTAAATTTGGATAATAGGTCAGACGAATTCTATATTGTCACTGATCCAGGTAAACTGAAACAGGTTTTGATTAACTTACTTAAGAACGCGCTTAAGTTCACTGAAAAAGGGTTTATTGAATTTGGGTATGATCACATCTATGAAGGTCAGCAAAAATTGTTGAAATTCTATGTTAAAGATACTGGCATCGGAATTGAGGATAAATATCATGATGTTATATTCAATATTTTCAGACAGATTGATGATTCGCATACCAGAAAGTATAGCGGGACAGGAATTGGTCTGTCAATAGCAAAGAGGATTGTTGAAATGCTTGGAGGCAAGATATGGCTGGAGTCAGAATCCGGAAAAGGTTCTGTGTTTTATTTTACTCTCCATGAATTATCTGATAGGTTAGATGTGGATAAAAAACAACCTGACTCCGGAACACCCGATCTTTTAAAGCTTAAAGGAAAATCTATCCTCGTTGCTGAAGATGAGTTTACTAGTTTTGAATTACTTAGAATATATCTGAACAAGCTTAATATCAGAGTATTGAGGGCAAATAATGGCAAAGAAGCAATTGAGCTGTGTGAGAAAAATCAAAATATTGATATGATTCTAATGGACATAAAGATGCCTATTTTGAACGGTCTGCAAGCAGCAAGGATTATTAAGGAAAAATACCCGGAGTTACCTATTGTTACGCAGACTGCCTATGCAACTGTATCTGAAAAACTGGAGGCAGAGAAGTTGGGATGCGATGGTTATCTGACCAAACCAATTGATTTTAAAAAGTTGAATTATTTTCTTACCAAATTACTGTAAAGGTGATTTTCTTATTATAACAGGTTTAATTGCCAAGGTGCATCTCTAAAAGCTCCACAAACTTTACAACATCATCTTCAGTAGTATCCCAGCTTGTCATCCACCTGTATTCTGACTCTTTTTCATTCCAGGGATAGAAGAAATATGATTCGCGCAGCTTCTCAGCAACTTCATGAGGTATAATTACAAAAACACCATTCGATTCCACAGGTTGTGTAACTTTTACGCCTTTGATATCCTTTACTTTAGCACAAAGAAGAGCTGCCATTTTATTTGAATGTGATGCGCACCTTTTCCATAGGTCGTTTTTAAAATATGCGATGTACTGCGCTGATATAAAGCGCATCTTTGAAGCAAGCTGCATGCTTTGTTTTCTGATATATTTGAAATCCTCTGACAATCCCGGTTTAAGAAAACAAACTGCTTCACCATACATCATTCCATTCTTTGTGCCCCCGAATGACAGAATATCAACTCCGGCATCTGTTGTAAATGTTTTATATGGTAATCCGAGAGATACTGCCGCATTTGCAATTCTGGCACCATCCATATGAAGAAGCATATTATGGTTATGTGCAAAATCAGCAAGGGTCTTAATTTCATCAGGTTTGTAAACAGTTCCCATTTCTGTCGACTGGGTAATTGAAATCACCTTTGGTTGCGAATGATGCTCAAAATCAAAGCCATGCATATGTTTATCAAGCAGAACCGGCACAATTTTACCATCAATGGTATCCACTGTCAGGACTTTGCATCCTGCAAATTTTTCAGGAGCACCACATTCGTCTCCCTCAATATGGGCAGTAGATGCTGTTATGATTGAATTCCAGGGTCTGCTCACGGCAGATAATCCAAGAACATTTGCTCCGGTCCCGTTGAATGCAAAATATATTTCACAATCTTTTCCTAGGTGATCCCGGAAAAGATCTCTTGCAGTTTCTGTATAATTATCATCTCCGTAACCAATTACATGACCCTCATTTACAGCAATCATCTCTTTAAAAACATCGGGATGAACCCCAGCGTTATTATCACTTGCAAATCCGCGTTTTGATTTCATTATTTGTTATTTTTATTCCTTCTTGCAAAGAAAAGCATGATCAGCCCAAATGCAAGCATCACTACTCCCATTGCAATATTTACGTTGATATTGAGTGACTTCTGATACATTTCGGTATTTGAAATTGTCATTAAGCCATAGCCAGTTATCAATATTCCGAATATTGAGAACATCAAACCGATTGGTAATCTGATATCTACCATTTTTATTTCCTCCTACCAGAATAATATACTTAATACTATACAAATAACTCCAACTATTATTGCCAGACCTGTGGGACGCTGGTACCATGGTTCATCATCCTTTAAAGTCCGTGGGGTAAGTGAATACACCAGTCCACGCAAGTCATCTTCAGTTTTTTGTTGCCTGGTAATAAAAGTTAGTCCGACTGTTGCGAATGAGCTGACAGAGAAAGCGATAATTGCAGTCCAGAAATTCTGGGCCATTTCAACAGGATAAGTGTAAAGTGATGCGATCCATCCGCCCTTTACAAGTGTTGTTGCTCCTGCCGGTACAGTAAGCCCATGATGCAAAAGTGCAAAAATAAACCCCAGCAGGAGACCTGTAAAAGCAGCATGACCAGTGGTTTTCTTCCAGAACATCCCCAGAAATATTACAGCGAATAATGGGGCATTAATCATTGAAAAGATAGTCTGCAGAAAATCCATGATATTCCCAAACTTACTTGCAATATATGCAGATGCAATGCTGAGAAGGATTCCTGCTACTGTAGCTATCCTGCCTACATTGAGATAATGTCTCCCGTCAGCTTCCTCGTTTCCGGAAGGCTTTCTGATGTAGCTTTGGTAAATATCGTAAGTCCAGACTGTATTAAATGCTGAAACATTTCCAGCCATACCTGACATAAAGGAGGCCAGAAGGGCGGTAATTCCGAGACCCAGAACGCCCGCAGGCAGGTATTGCTTAAGAAGCATTATAATTGTGTAGTCATAAATTGGTGACCCGCTGGCATCTCTGGGAAATGTATCTGCAAACGTCGAACCTGTCCTGTTAAAGAGAACGAGTGAGATGATCCCGGGAACAATAATAAGGAATGGTATGAACATTTTCGGGATGGCACCTATAAGGGGAACTTTTCTTGCAGCTGATTTTGATTCTGCTGCAAAGGCTCTCTGTACAATTAGAAAATTAGTACACCAGTAGCCGAAAGAAAGGACAAATCCAAGACCAAAAAGAATCCCGAACCATTCCACTCCAAGTGGATTAGAACCTGACTGACCGGCATGCTTCCATGTTGTTGTCCATGCATCCGCTGCAAATCCTTTTGATGTTGCAATAGGTGCCAGGCATTCTTTAAGACCTGCCCAGCCTCCGACATCCTTAAGGCTCAGGAAAACAAGCGGTAAAAGACCGATCACAATTATGAAAAACTGAAGCACTTCATTATAAATAGCTGAGGAGAGACCCCCGAGATAAGTATATGCTAATACGATAAGTGCTGATACCCATAGACTTACGTTGAAATCCCATCCAAGGACCTTTTCCATGAGAATTGCAAGGGCGTACATGGATATACCAGATGCCAGAACAGTCATTACTGCAAAAAGGAGAGCATTCAGTCCTCTTGTCTTTTCATCATATCTTAGCTTAAGGAATTCTGGTACAGATCTTGCCTTCGAACCATAATAAAATGGCATCATAAAAAGAGCAAGAAAGATCATTGCGGGGATTGCTCCTATCCAGTAAAAATGAGTAGTTAGCATACCATATTTCATCCCCGACCCGGTCATGCCCATTACTTCAAGCGCACCAAGGTTTGTAGAGATGAAGGCAAGTCCGGCAACCCACG
>JAHEYW010000134.1 GCA_023251395.1 Bacteroidales bacterium | reverse complement strand
TCGATAATACCTTGAAATCAATGGAATACCCTGTTATGATAAAAGGGAAATTCTATGATGCTTATAAAGCTTACTCACTGGATCAGGCAGTAGATTTTTTTGGCAAACTATCATTGAAGTGGGGATACCCGATTATTGTTCAGAAATTTATTAGCGGAACTGAAGTGAATGTCGTTGCCCTGGGTGATGGTACAGGCAAAATGCTGGCGGCAGTCCCTATGCGCAAACAGTACATTACTGAAAAAGGTAAAGCATGGGGTGGAATTACTATTGATGACCCTTCAATGATCGGGCTGGCAGAAAAAGTAATATCTGAAACCAGGTGGAGAGGAGGGATGGAGCTCGAAATGATAAGGACCACAGAAAAAGCTTTTTATCTTCTTGAAATAAACCCCAGGATACCGGCATGGGTTTATCTGGCTGTTGGTGCGGGGCAGAATATTCCAGAAGCCCTGCTAAAACTTGCACTTGGCATTGAAGTAAAACCATATGAGAGTTATGAGACAGGTAAAATGTTTGTCAGATACTCCTATGATATGATAATCGATCTTCATCAGTTTTCAAAGCTTACAACCAGCGGTGAATTATGAAAAATGTTTGACTTAAATGAGTGACTATGCCAAAACAAATATTTGAACGTCCTACCATTACCAGGCTGACTCCGGGAATGCCTTCTAAACACGGTGCAGGATCTGTTGTATCACCTTTTCCTGTAATAGAAGGAATAAGAGTTGATGATCTGATGGATAAATATGGCTCACCGGTTTATATTTACTCGGAGAGGGTTATTAGAAGGGCAATGGAAGATATTAAAAGAGCTTTCAGCCTGAGATACAACAAGGTTCAGATGGCATGGAGCTATAAGACTAATTACCTTGATGCCATATGTCGTATTTTCCATCAGGAAGGTTCATGGGCTGAAGTAGTTTCAGGCTTCGAGTATGATAAAGCAATAAGAAACGGAATAAAAGGTGAAAATATCATTTTTAATGGTCCCGGTAAATCCTTCGAAGAACTTGAAATAGCTGTTCGGAATGGATCATTTATCCATATCGATAATGTCGATGAATTATACATGATTTCTGATCTGTGCCAGAGGAATGATCTGGAAGCGCGTGTTGCAATCAGGGTTAATATGGACATTGGAATATATCCAAAATGGGACAGGTTTGGACTGAACTATGAAAATGGTGAGGCCTGGGATGTAATAAACAGGATCATGATCAATCCCAGACTTAAGCTGGTTGGGTTGCACACCCATATAGGGACTTTTATAATCAGCACTGATGCATACAGGATTGCTGCAACTAAACTGGCAGATCTCGCTTTCAATATCGCACAGAAGTTTGACCACTACATTTCTTATTTAGATCTGGGTGGTGGTTTTGCGTCCAAAAATACCCTTAGAGGGGCTTATTTTTCCGGAGAAGACACAACACCATCGTATGATGAATATGCTGAAACTATAACCTCTGCTATACTAAATTCCCAGATCAAACCCGACAAACTTCCCACCCTGATCCTTGAGACAGGCCGGGCACTCATCGACAGTGCAGGGTATATTGCTGGAACTGTCCAGGCTATAAAGCGTCTTTCAGATGGAAGGAGAGCGACCATTGTAGATGTGGGTGTCAATTTTCTTTTTACAGCATTCTGGTATGATCATAAATTATTTCCAGTCAACAGCCATTCAGGACTTGTTGAGGAAACGACAGTTTACGGCCCATTATGCATGAATATTGATGTTTTAAGACCTTCTTTGATGCTTCCGGCTTTAAAGAGGGGTGATAGATTTGTGATTACCAGGACAGGAGCATATAATACTACACAGTGGATGCAATTTATCCGGAAAAGGCCAAATGTTATTTTAATCGATATGAACAGGAATGTCCACCTTATCAGGCGGGCTGAAACACTCGATGATATATCCGGAAACGAAGTTGTGCCACAATACCTGAAGTAATTAAAATAATAGTTTAAGGATCATATAGTTGTTATGATTCATAATGATAAAATAAAGACATTTTTGCAGGGATTGCTGAGAAGCTATTCTCAGATATTCTTTTCGGATAACTGCTGGTTCGCCATTCCACTTCTGGGTATCACTTTCCTGGATATTTCAGCCGGAATAACAGGTCTTGTTTGTGCCTTAACTGCCAATATAGCTGCTTCACTTCTGAAATTCGACAGGTTAACTATTTCAAAAGGTTTTTATGGTTTTAATAGCTTGCTGGTTGGACTCGGACTTGGATATTATTACGATTTTACTCTTGTTACACTTGTAGTTGCAGGATTTGCCGGATTCCTGACACTTCTTGTTACTATAACTGCACAGGGGATTCTTGGAAAGTATTATTTGCCTTTCCTTTCAATACCTTTCCTCTTTGGAATCTGGATCGTCATCAGCGGAGTAGGAATGTTGAGTGGTACCGTGGATAATCTCAGTGGTATCTATCTGCTAAACCGGTTATTCTCTCTTGGAGGCCATCCCCTTGTGAATCTTAATGAATGGTGGGTTAAAAATGTGACTTCAGATTTTCTTGATAGTTACTTTCTTTCACTTGGAGCTATCTTTTTTCAGTTCAACGTTTTTGCAGGGATAGTAATTGCGGTTTCACTATTCTTCTATTCCAGAATTGGATTTCTTTTATCAATCCTTGGTTATACTGTGGCCTACCTTGCTTATTCTTTTTTCGGGATGGATATGACGCAACTGGGTTACAGTTATATCGGATTTAATTTCGTTCTGGGGGCAATAGCTATTGGAGGATATTTCTATATTCCTTCCAGGCAATCATTCTTCTGGGCCATAGCAATTACTCCAGTAATTGCTCTTGTTGCAGCCGGTTTATTCATTCTTCTTAAGCCATTTAATATAACACTCCTCTCTCTCCCTTTCAACATCATTCTTCTGACATTCATCTATTCACTGAGATTCAGAACATCGTCTGGAAATTTCAAGGAAGTTCAGATTCAGGAAGGCACTCCTGAACGGAACCTTTATTCCCATCAAAGTTTTACCAAGCGTTTCCCTAATTTTGGATGGACAAACATCAAATTACCATTTTATGGCGAATGGTTTGTGAGCCAGGGACAAAAAGGGGAGTTAACACATACCGGGGATTGGTCTGATGCCTGGGATTTTGTAATTATCGACAGTGATCAGAAACAATTTAAAAATCATGGCAGTTTCCTTGAGGATTACTACTGCTTCGGACAAAATGTTCTGGCACCAGCAGATGGGGCTGTAGTGATTGCAGAAGACGGGATAGATGATAATAATATTGGCGAGGTGAATACAGTAAAGAACTGGGGCAATACAATAATAATTAAACACTCTGAAGGCCTCTTTTCAAAACTTTGTCACCTTCAAAAGGGATCTATTTCTGTAAAACCTGGTGATAATGTTCATTACGGTCAGATAATTGCCAAAGCAGGAAATTCAGGACGTTCTCCATACCCGCACATTCATTTTCAGCTACAGCCTACTCCTTATATCGGATCTAAAACCCTTCATTACCCTCTCTTTGCATACATATTGGAAGGTAAGGAGGTTAAGACTTTCAGCTATCCTGAAAAAGATCAGAAAATAATGAGTCTTGAGGAGAATTTTTTCCTTCAGAAAGCATTCAACCTGATGCCTGGTACCAAATTGAAATGGAATATAAAATCACCAAAGGGAGAAAATCATGTAATCTGGGAGGTCCTGACCAGCTCATATAATGTTTCATATATCTACTGCCATTCAACAAAATCAATAGCACATTTTAAAAATGATGGCGTCCATTTCTATTTTACATACTTTGATGGCGACAGAACCTCCCTTCTGTACTATTTCTATCTGGCTGCCTTCAGGATCCCACTATTCCAGATGGATCAGAATATTACATCAGATACATTGCCCGTTAATCAGACATTCAAGGGTTCCAGACTTTTTCTGCAAGACTTATGTGCTCCGTTTTTTATGTATTTAAAAGCCTCTTCACAGGTCAGAACAGAAATTAAGGGATCTCAATTTGATACTGATCAATATACCTATTATTCCAGACTGACAGGATATTCGTTTAACAGATTGATCTGGGAAAAATATTTTCTTTTAATGGTTAATAAGGATAATAGCCTGGTATTTAAAAACTTAAGTGAGAAACTGGAAGCAATATGCGAACCATACTAATAACTTTTGCACTGGCACTGACTACCACTCTTGTCTTTTCTCAGAATGACTTCAGAGAACTTGACAGAAAGTCCCGTGATTATTTTGAAAAAGGCGATTATAATAATCTTAAGAAAACATCAGATATAATGCTGGCTTCCGGGATGGACTATTATTATTTAAGACTGCGGTTGGGAATAGCGGCATTTCGAAACGGTCAATATTCACAGGCTGTTGATAATTTATCCAGGGCAGTCAGATTCAGTTCGCTTGACACAATTTCAAGAGAATTAATATACTATAGTTACTTGCTATCCGGAAGAAAGGGTGATGCTGATCTGTTTCTTTCTTCGATGCCTGCACAATATAGAAACTCTTCACTGACAAATATTATGAATCCTCTTGTCACCAATTTATTTGCAGGGGGAACATTGACCGGATTCGATTACTTCAGTTATACAAAAAATAAACTGTATTATGAAGCCATTAATTATTGTTATAGTTTCAATGCAGGTCTGGAAACAAGTTTCCTGAACAGGTACAAAGGCACTTTTATGTTCACCAACCTCAGAAAAACAGGTATTTTCTACTCCACGATCGATTCTACAGGTAGAAACCTTGATTTTTCACAGAATCAACTTTATGTGAAGCTTACCCGTAATTTATTTCCTGGCTGGGAGATAACGGGATTTGGCCATTTTGCATTTTATACCGAAATTGTCCCTTCCCCAAGACCTTTTAGAATTGCTTCAAAAGTTACAAATAAATCTGAATATTCAGCTGGACTTGGAGTTTCAAAGAAATTCTGGAAATTGAGGGCTGGCGCAAATGTTTCTTTAAGCGATTTTGAAAACTCAAACCAGGTCAGGGGAGAAGGGTATCTTTCCTTTCTTCCATCAGGCAACCTCGATCTTTATTTTACTACTGGTGGTATGTTGCAAAATGATTCAAACTGGGGAAATACATTCCAGCTTAATGAGGAAGTTGGAATTAAACTTTCCAGTAAAATATGGCTTGAAACAGGTCTGATGGCTGGAAACTCTTTCCATTACGTCAGGAATGAAGGCATACTGATGAACAATTCTTTCATTATACCTTCAACTACAGTATATTGCAATCTGATTTTGATGCCATGGAAAAAGATAACTTTGAATATCTCACCATCATATTCCAGAATTACAAACTATTCCTGGAATTTAAGCTCGTTATACAGAGATTATGAGCTGGATCTAAATTCATTTGGTATTGTAATTAAAATAATATATAATAATTAACAATAAATGAGGAGAATAGCGCTAATTACAATTTTTATGTATCTCACCTTTGCGATAAAGGGACAGGATTATGCTAAGCTGACATCAGCTTTCAGTGAGAGCTACACAAAGGAAAAAGAGGGAAAATATCAGGAGGCTGTAAGCTCGCTCAAAGCAGTATATGATGCAGGCTCATATGAATTAAATCTAAGGCTCGGCTGGCTGACTTACCTTCAGGGCCAATTTACGGAGTCTCTTAACTATTACAATAAAGCAACTGAACTTATGCCATATGCAATAGAACCGAGACTTGGACTTGTTTTACCCGGATCTTCATTAGGCAACTGGGATCTTGTAATTGCCCAGTATAACAAGATACTGGAAATTGATCCTAATAACACAATTGCTCTATACAGGCTAGGGCTTATTACATACGATAAGAAAGATTACAAGAAGGCTTATACATATTTCGAAAAAGTAGTTAATCTATATCCATTTGATTATCAGAGCCTTCTTATGCTTGGCTGGTCAAATTACAAACTAGGAAAAAACCGTGAGGCGAAAATACTTTTTAACAAAGCCCTTCTATATTCTCCTGATGACACAAGTGCAAAGGAGGGCTTGTCCCTTGTTAAGTAGAGAAGTTCGACGGACGAACCAGAATTACCATGAAAAGCAAAAAGATAAAATATAGCGAGGTCACGCTGATCATATTTGTCTGGTTGGTTCTTCTATTTACACCAATACTGTTCAGGGAAGATATTTATAGTCCACTTAAAAGAAGTGTCCTGGTTCAACTGGAGATCCTGATCCCCCTGATTCTGCTCTTTTTTGTTAATCGTTTTATTCTTGTTCCGAAACTTCTCTTTCGTGGGAATCAGTTTAGTTTCATCGCTGCTGTATTTGGTCTTATATTATTTTTCACTATAGGATCCTATTTGTACGATTTAAAAATTAAAAATGCACATCAGGCAGAACCAGCAAATGTAAGTGAACAGGTTCTGACACCGCCATATGCCTACCCTGGCGGTGTTGATCAGTTCGGAAATCTCAGACCTGCGCAAACACGTCAGCCAAAATCTATTCCTCCATTTGCGAATTTTTTGATTTTCGCAATTCTGATTGTCGGGTTTGATACAGGTCTTATGTCAAGTCTCAGATGGATTGAATCTGAAAATGAAAAGGTAAGGCTTGAGAAAGACAATGTTGCCACTCAGCTGGTATTGCTGCGCAGCCAGGTTAGTCCTCACTTTTTAATGAATACACTTAATAATATCCACTCACTGGTCGATGTTAATTCCAAAGAGGCAAAAGGAGCTATAATAAAGCTTTCCAAAATGATGAGGTACCTCCTTTATGAGACAGAAACTGAGAGGACTACCCTAAAAAGGGAAATAGAATTTCTTGAAAGTTATATCGACCTGATGAAGCTGAGATACAATGAAAAGGTCTCAATTAATCTTGATCTGCCGCACTCTATCCCTGACAAACTATTGCCGCCGTTTATTTTCACCTCTCTTGTCGAAAATGCGTTTAAACACGGTATCAGTTACAGGGGAGAATCCTTTATCGATATCACTATGCATATTTCAGAAAACGAACTGAATCTGAAAATAGAAAACAGTAAAACCGATAATGGAGCCGGAAGTGAATTTTCAGGAATTGGAATTGAAAACACCCGTAAAAGGCTGGAACTTTTATACGGTAATAATTATAAGTTTGATATTCTTGATAACAAAGAGTCGTTTAAAGTTAACTTATCCATTCCATTATGATCAGATGCATTGCAATTGATGATGAACCCTTGGCGTTAAGACAGATTGCGGACTATATAAAAAAAACACCCTTTCTGGAGCTTGCAGGAGAATGTGAAAGTGCCACAAGTGCAATCGAATTTATGGAAAATAACCCGGTTGATCTTATGTTTGTGGACATAAACATGCCCGATCTGAGCGGGATGGACTTTGTAAAATCGCTTACCAAGCCTCCACGGGTGATATTTGTTACAGCCTATAGTGAATATGCAATTGAAGGATTTAAAGTCGATGCGCTTGATTATCTGCTGAAACCGGTTAGCTATATTGATTTCCTCAAGTCAGCGAATAAAGCAAAAGCCTGGTTTGATACTAATCAACAAAAACCAGATGAGGTCAATAGCAATAAAGAATATCTTTACATTAAGTCAGAATACAAAATTGTCAGGATCAATCTGGACACAATTAAATATATTGAAGGAATGAGTGAGTATATTAAAATCCATCTCACTAATTCAAAACCAGTTATGACCCTTCTCAGCATGAAGTCTATTGAAGATCATCTCCCCCCCGAAAGGTTCATGAGGGTTCACAGGTCATATATTGTAAGTCTGGATAAAATTTCAATAATCGAAAGGAGCCGAATTATTTTTGACGGAAATGTTTATATCCCGATCAGTGATCAGTATAAAGCAAAATTTCAGAGTTATATTGATAAGAATTATCTGGTCTGACTGCGGGTTTTTATATTTTTCCTTCAACCTTCCGAAAAGATATTTTCTAATAATTAATCACCCTTCCTTTATTGCTTAAGGGAAGGGCAGGGGATGGGTTAAGAACATAATGAAGATAATGCAGGAATAAGGGAGGGATTGCTTTCAGCGATCCCTCAGGGAGTACCCAGCAAAGCTTAAACAACCCTGCGGGTTTTATTTATTTTCGCTCAGCTTTAACGAATGCAAGCATTCGTAAGGCTTCGGTCAAATAAATAACCTACCGCCAGTGGCGGTGGGTTGTTTAAGCTTTGCGGAGAGAGGGGGATTCGAACCCCCGGTCCGCCGGAAGGCGGACAACGGTTTTCGAGACCGCCGCATTCGACCACTCTGCCATCTCTCCCTTATTTTTCAAATCCTGGTATATCACTGGCATCCATGTACGACTCCAGGACTCCAGAATCAGGCTGCAAATATAAACAATTTGAAATGTTTATCACATCATGATACTATCACGAATAAACACCTTAAGGATGGAAGAATACTTAACAGATTTATTTTCAATTTTTTATTAGTTTTATTACTTTAGTTCCGGATGATGATGTGACCATCACAAAATAAATACCACCGGTTAAACTACTTACATCCAGATTTACCTCATCTTCAGAATTCACCATAATTGAATACTTTACCCTGCCGGATAGATCTTTTATCTCAATGACTCCTTCATAGAATGAATTCCTGATTGTGAGATTATTCCTGACAGGGTTAGGGTAAATACACAGGATATTTTTTGTTGTTATATGGTTATTATATGTAGTAATACCAACTACGTCATCCCATTTCTGTGCAACTCTGATGCCGTCGATAACTATATTCTGTGAAGCCGAATACTGTCTGAGCGCAACAGCTGAAACGTTAGAAAGGTCGGACTGCCCTCCGTCAATCAATGGTCCAAGAGATGGAGAAACAGGTTCTGTGGAAGGAATTGAACCTGTTAGAATATAGAGACAAACATTGTCATTAAAAGTACCCTCGACAATCGTATATTTCAGTATCAGCAAATACGTTGTACCGTTTAAATAAGTTGATCCGGAAGTATATGTCGCCGCTTCTGATCCTTTGGAAAGGCCAAAACTAAAGGAGTTACCTGTTCCTTTCATATATACTCTTGCTCTGTTGCTGACAATACCGGAGTTAGATAAATGAAAGAAATAGTCGTTCGTCACTGATCCTGCTTTGAATAAAAAAGCACAATAAACATTTCCGCTTGTGACCTGCGTAAAGGTTTTATTTACGTCTTCACCATCATTATTCAGCAATGCTGCCAAACCTGTATTCGAAGATGGATACCCCGAAAAAACAAGACCCGATGAACTGACTAAAACAGGATTATTGCCTGCTCCGCTATGAGCAGTCCAACCATTTGAAGTAAGA
>JAHEYW010000328.1 GCA_023251395.1 Bacteroidales bacterium | reverse complement strand
ATGATATTAGCGGATTGAAGTTTGATAGTTCTATTGCAGAAGTTGCAAAGGAATTTAATTGTGCCCTTATTATCTCACACATAAGAGGCACTCCGGAAGATATGCAGGAAAATATCCACTACAACAGCCTTATCAGTGAAATAAGAGATTCTTTGAGTGATAGTATAATAAAAGCTGAAAAGTCAGGGGTGAAACCTTATAAAATTATTATTGACCCGGGTATCGGATTTGGCAAGGGAATCAGGGAAAATCTGCTGATATTGAAAAAATTGTCTGAGTTTAAAGTCCTTGGAAAGCCATTGATGACCGGTACTTCAAGGAAATCCTTCATAGGAAGCATTCTTTCAGCTGAAAAAGAAGATAGACTTGAAGGGTCACTGGCAACAGTATGCGCTGCAGTTCTTAACGGAGCGGATATAGTAAGAGTTCACGATGTAAAAGAAGTCTGCAGGGCAGTAAAAGTTATCGATGCGATTAAAAGCGTTTAACTTGAGAATTACTTGTGGCTTGCCAGAGGGTTACATTATTTCCGTCATTCCGCACTTGATGCGGAATCCAGTCCTTCGACAAGCTCAGGATGCATGGTGAGCCTGTCGAACCATGGATTCCTGCTTTCGCAGGAATGACAGCAGACGAACCATGTTATTTTGGTTTTGATACACTGTGGTCTTGTCACAAGGGAGTTCATTGATGATATTTTACGGAACAGAGAAAATAAAAGTTGAGAAAAATAAAAAAATAATTAGAGTGGATATTAGAGTTTTAAGATTTTAACAAGATACTGATTTATAAATCGGAGGTAGGAAATTTGAAGCTGGGAGTTAATGTTGATCACGTGGCTACTTTGCGACAGGCAAGAATGACAATAGAACCTGATCCTGTGTGGGCTGCTGTAGAGGCAGAGCTTGCAGGAGCTGACGGAATAACAATTCATTTGAGAGAGGATCGCAGGCACATCCAGGAAAGAGATTTAAAAATTTTAAGAGAGGTTGTGAAGACAAAGTTGAATCTTGAAATGGCTCCGACGACAGAGATGGTTAAAATCGCCTGTTCCATAATGCCTGACACAGTTACACTTGTTCCTGAGAGGAGAGAAGAAATTACAACAGAGGGAGGACTTAACATAGCAGGTATGCTGAATAAAATCAGGAAGACAACTGATAATCTTAGATCCGGCAAAATTAAAGTTGGTGCTTTTATAGACCCTGATATAAGGCAGATTGAGGCCTGTAAAAAAATTAATTTTGACCATATTGAGATCAATACGGGAAAATATTCTGAGACAAAAAATTCTATTACAGCTGAGAAGGAATTGATTGCAATCAGAAACTCTGTCGTAGATGCACTTGATAATGATATTAAAGTCAACGCAGGACACGGGCTTAATTATAAGAATGTTGCGGATATTGTTAAAATAGACGGAATAGAAGAGCTGAATATAGGGCACAGTATAATTGCAAGATCTGTTTTTGTAGGAATTCGCAAAGCTGTGGAAGAAATGATATTGACAATTGATAAAGCAAGTGAGAAAAAGAAAAATTAATTTAAAAAAATAATAATTTTGTGGAGGTAATCTGATAATGTCTAAAAAGTTTAATGTTGCAATAGCGGGTGCTACCGGAGCGGTAGGAAGTGAATTTATTTCCATACTTGAGGAAAGAAAATTTCCAATTAACGAAATAAGGCTTCTTGCCTCAGAAAGATCAGCAGGGAAAACTCTGAAATTCAATGGTCAGGATGTAGAAGTCAGAAAGATGGATAATGACTCATTTAAGGGTATAGATTATGCCCTGTTTTCAGCCGGAGCATCAAGGAGTCTTCAATTTGCACCAAAGGCTGTTGAATCAGGAGCGGTTGTTGTTGACAATAGCAGCGCTTTTCGAATGGAAAAACATGTCCCTCTTGTTGTTCCAGAGGTTAACCCGCAGGATATTAAGAAACATTCCGGTATTATTTCAAATCCGAACTGTTCAACAATCCAGATGGTGGTTGTCCTCAAACCTCTCCATGATTACGCGAAGATTAAAAGAGTAGTTGTCTCTACATATCAGGCAGTATCAGGAGCAGGCGGAAAGGCTATTGAAGAGCTGATGAATCAGACAAAGGATCTGATTAGCTTTAAAGAGATTCAGAAAAAAGTTTTTCCACACCAGATTGCTTTTAACTGCATACCGCACATAGATTCTTTCTTAGAAAACGGGTATACAAAAGAAGAAATCAAAATGGTTAATGAAACGAAAAAGATAATGGGTGATGATTCAATAGAGGTTACAGCAACCACAGTAAGAGTTCCTGTTTTTCACAGCCATTCAGAATCAGTAAATATAGAGTTTGAAAGAGAGATTACTCCTGATAAGGCAAGAGCGCTTCTCAAGAAAGCTCCGGGAGTAGTTGTGATAGATAATCCATCAGAAAAGGAATATCCGCTGGCGATAAATGCTGCAGGAAAGGATCCAAGCTTTGTAGGAAGAATAAGAAAAGATGATACAGTTAAGCATGGATT
>JAHEYW010000133.1 GCA_023251395.1 Bacteroidales bacterium | reverse complement strand
ATCTGATCCCATGGTTTCTGTTTTTTATTAAATAACAAGACCAGAACAAAGATTAAAGCTACGAGCGAAATTCCTAATGCAAAGACCTTTAACATGTATAATTCTATTTATTTGACATTGCCAGCCTGCAATCTTCCCCTTCCTGATTTTATATATCTGGCATTTCTGAACCGGAGGGCTGACCACTCCTTGTCCAGAGAAACAAGCCTTACTTTATCCAGACCTCTGTCAATAAGTACTTCCCATCCATGATCTTTGTCGAGGTCGGAAGAGATCTTTTTTGAACTTTTCTTTGGAAAAGCAAACCATAAGGTTCCATCAGCTGAAAGATTATGAAGAACCCTGGGGGCAATTAGCTCGACCTCGCAAACGAACCTCACAAATATTATCATGAAGTCATATGGGAATCTCTGATCAATATTAACATCTATCCGTACATCCCTGAGATTTTCTCCGAAGGTTTTAATGAATTCACTTTCAGCATTCATTATCAGGAAACGGTTTTGACCTTTATAGTATAGTTTTTTATTGAGATCATCCATATTTTTTTGCAACAGGTAAAGATACTTTCACCTCCCTTCTCCCAAACAGTTTTTTACTTGAATGTAAAAATACCAAAAAACATCAATATAATTAAAGTAACAGCTGTCATGATATATCTGAAAAAGATTTAACTTTGCCGAATCAAAGATGGGGTGCCTTAATATTACGGGCTGAGATCATACCCTTGAACCTGATCCGGGTAATGCCGGCGTAGGGAATTCAGAGTAGCATTTTTTTCAATCCCGGCACTTTCCACCTCTGATAATTAAAAATTAAATTATCATGAAAAAGATAAAAATCGTTTTGTTATCAATGGTGGTATTATCGTCTGTAATCGATTGTTCCTATTTATCAGGACAGGAGATATCAGGGAAGGTTACTGACGAGAAAGGAAATGCACTGGCCGGAGCCGCATTAATAATCAGGAATTCATTCCTTGGAACATATTCCGGACCAGATGGCTCATTCAAGATTAAATTACCAAAAGATGGGAAGTATGAGCTGGAAATATCTTTCGTTGGCTTTAAAAAAGCATCACAGGAAGTAATCGTGACTGGACCTGCCAGTGCAATGATTAATCTTTTTCCCAAAGATATTATGACCGATGAGGTTGTTGTGAACGCAACCAGGGCAGGGAATAAGACACCTGTGGCATTCACCAACATAAGTAATGAAATAATAAAAATGAGTAATAGCGGACAGGACCTGCCTTTTCTCATAGGTCTTACTCCATCACTGATTGAGACATCTGAGACAGGTACTGGTATTGGATATACCGGATTACGAATAAGAGGTACAGAAGGCAGCCGTATAAATGTAACACTCGATGGTATCCCTCTTAATGATGCAGAATCCCAGCAGGTGTTCTGGGTCGATCTGCCGGACCTTTCATCCTCGGTCGATAATATACAGGTTCAAAGAGGTGTTGGAACTTCTTCAAATGGGTCGGGGGCATTCGGTGCATCAATTAATATCGAATCAAAAAGTCCCGACAACCTGCCATTTGCTGAATTAAGCAGTACCTTCGGTTCATTCAGGACAACAAAAAATTCAATCTCAGCCGGAACGGGACTTTTATCTGGAAAATTTGCCTTCCAGATGAGGGTTTCAAATATTAAGAGCGATGGGTACATAGAGAGAACCGGGGTGAATAACAGGTCCGCATATTTCAGCGGTATATTTATTTCAGGCAGATCAAGGTTAAAAGCGAACCTTATTCTTGGTGAAGAGCATACCGGAATAAGCTGGTGGGGCGTTCCGAAGGAGATGCTGGCGACAAATAGAAGGTATAATCCGGCCGGAGAATACACTGATGAAAATGGTAACATTCAACATTATGATAATGAAAGCGATAATTACAAGCAGAATCATTTCCAGCTTATTTATAGCCTTAACATAAACAAATACCTTTTTTTGCATTCTGCATTTCATTATACATTCGGAAAGGGTTATTATGAGGAATACAGGGAAAATCAGCTGTTTTCAGATTATGGTTTGAATACCGTTTTTTATGGTCTTACACAAATCAACTCCACAGATCTTATCAGACGGAAGTGGATGTCAAATGACTTTTATGGCATTGTCTATTCACTTGATTATAAAAAGGAGAGGATAGATGCAAATCTGGGCGGAGGTGTAAACTCTTACATCGGAGATAACTACGGGAGGTTAATATGGATGAGAACCGCAGGTAATACAGAAAAGGATCATCAATGGTATCTCAATAACTCTACAAAGAATGAATTTAATATTTATGGTAAGATTAATTACAGGTTGAGTGATAAGCTGAATGCTTTCGGAGATATGAATTACAGATATATCTATTATGAACTTAAAGGGCCCGATGATGACCTTAGGAATTTATCGATAGTCCATGATTTTAACTTTTTAAACCCTAAAGCTGGCCTTTATTATTCCCCTTCGTCCAATCAGGATGCTTATTTCTCTGTTGCAGTAGCACACAAGGAACCGACAAGATCAGATTATAAGGAGGCAGCAGGTGATAATGAAGCTACTCCAAGACCGGAGTCTTTATATGATATAGAGGCAGGATACAACTTTCGGAAAAACATGTTGGCCCTTGGTCTGAACCTGTACGGCATGTTCTATAAAGATCAGCTGGTACCCACAGGTCAGCTGAGCAATGTGGGATACCCTATAATGACAAATGTTCAAAAAAGCTACAGGGCAGGAATTGAGGTTATTGCAGGATTTAAGCCATCAAAAACATTAAGCTGGAATCTTAATCTGACATTGAGTTCTAACAGGATACTTGATTTTACTGAATATTATACTGACCATATCACAGCAAATGACACATACGAGTATAAGAGCAAGTCCCTGGGTGATGTTGAACTGGCTTATTCTCCATCGTTGATCTCCTCCAGTGATCTAGAGCTGAGTATCATAAAATGGATAAAACTCCACCTTATTACAAAATATGTTGGGAAACAATATTTCGACAACACAATGAGCAGTGAAAGGCAGATGGATCCATATTTAGTAAATAACCTGAGAATAGACTGCGATATACCTTTCCGGAGTATTAAAAATGTTGATTTACAGCTATATGTCAATAACCTGCTGAATAACAAGTATGAAAATAATGCTTATGGTGGAAACTGGTATGAGGACAGCAAAGAAAACACATGGTCATATTATTTTCCCCAGGCAGGAATTAATTTCCTTTGTAAATTATCCCTGAGATTCTGAAATGTCCAAATGAGTAACTGGTTTGTAAATAATTTCATTGAGATTTTTGGTGCTGTAACAGGTATCATTTATGTCATTTTTGAAATCAGGCAGAATTCCTGGTTGTGGCCTCTGGGACTTGCCACTGCAGCTGCTTATGTGCTTATTTTTTTCCGTAGTAAGCTCTATGCCGATATGAGCCTGCAGACATACTATGTTGTGATAAGTGCGTTGGGATGGTACTGGTGGATGAGGGCGGGGGGCCAGGGGGATGTTTTGGAAAATGAAATACATCCTGAAAGCTTAAAATCTGACATAAAAGGATTAAAAGTGACGCGAGTAAAACCCAAACTAACCATCATTCTTATAGTATCTTTCTTTATTCTATGGCTGTTATTGTACAATGTACTCAGCAGATTGACTGACTCACCCGTTCCAGGGTGGGATGCATTTATAACATCTCTTTCTGTGATTGGAACATGGATGCTGGCAAGAAAAATATATGAACACTGGTACTTATGGATTGTTGTTAATTTAGTTTCAGTAATTTTATATTTTACCAGAGGACTTTACCTGACTGTAATTCTCTATTTTGTATATCTTACAATGTCTTTCATAGGTTTAAAGGCCTGGAAAAAGTCACTTGAAACGGAAAGTTCTTCTTAACTGTCAAAGAATCTGATATATGTCCTATCCTGAAACCGCAATAGTTGCTGACGGCAAATTTCCTGATCACCCGGTCCCGGTCGGATACCTTCTGAATGCCAAAAGAGTGATATGCTGCGATGGAGCTGCAGACTTTGTTGTTGAGTTTGGACTTGAACCGTTTGCAATAGTTGGAGATTGCGATTCTGTAAATAATAAAATTGCAGAGAAATACAGTGACAGGTTATACAGGATCTCAGAACAGGAAAATAATGACCTCACAAAAGCTGTCCACTGGTGTAATGACAGGGGATATAAGAGCATTGTTATTTTGGGGGCAACAGGTAAGCGGGAGGACCATACTCTTGGGAACATTTCATTACTCGCAGAGTATGCAAAACTGTTAAGCGTCAGGATGATAACAGACTCCGGAATTCTTGTTCCGGTACTTAAAAAGTCAAAAATTGAATCAGTAA
The DNA here is from genome assembly GCA_023251395.1 of Bacteroidales bacterium. GTDB lineage: Bacteria > Bacteroidota > Bacteroidia > Bacteroidales > VadinHA17 > LD21. The sequence goes on along the minus strand of JAHEYW010000133.1, from coordinate 5,008 downwards.
AGGGGCAGCAGGTATCAGTTTTTTCCATCGATCCGGGAACAATCATTACTTCTTCAGGGTTAAAGTATCCTCTGAAAGAAATGAAACTGAAAAACTGGTGGCAGGCGACTCTCAATGAAGCGGAAGGTCCATTTTTCGAGCTCGATTTTCAAGGCGGGCCATTAATCGTCTACCTTAAATTCACGGATTAGGCATTTCCCATGCACAATCCAAAGATAAAAGCCATTAAACTACCATGGATTTAGGGCTGTTGAAAAAGTCCTCCGTTAAACTCTGTGTTACCTCTGTGCTCTCTGTCTAAGTTCTTAAAATATTGTTAAACAGAGTTCCACAGAGAAGACACAGAGCCTCACAGAGAAAAACAAGGTAGAAACTTCGACTTCTTCTACATCCCCCAAGATAAAGAGGAGGTATTATTTATCCATCTTCTTAACCATATGCATCAGCTGCAACCTGCTTTTTACATTGGTTTTAATGTAGATCCGATGTGTATGGTCCTTGACAGTCTGAAGGCTAATAAACAATTTATCAGATATTTCTTTATTGCTAAGTCCGTTACAGATCTCCCTTATTATTTCTGACTCTCTGGGGGATATATCGTTTTGTTTACAAAATTCGTCAAAATTACTTCCGTCAAAACCTGATCCCAGGTCTGATTCAGTTTTATCAGGATTCATGGAAGTACCATAGCTTAAATAAACAGTTATGAAGGAATTGCCACTAAAAAACAGGAATATAAAGATCATGCCTATCCATTGCCTGTCATCATAATAATAAAGCGAGACTGCCTGAAGAATATTGAAAACTATCAAAATCAACGCAAGAATTCTGTTCTCTTTCTTCGGAAGAAGACCGCTCTTTCCGGAGGGAAAAAGTATTGAAAGAGATGCCCATATTGTATATGCCAGGCCCAGAATAATGAAATAATATCTTTCAAGATAATTTGGCAGGACAGCTGAATTTCCTGAGATAAAATATCCTAAACCAACAATAAGAAGAAGATTAATAACCAGAAAAATAACAATGAACGGATTATTGATCTTCCTGCCAGATACTTCAATTGAGAATTTAAGCAGCATCATCCATCCTAGCACGATAAACGGAAGGCCGAGTAAGATGGAAATATTTGAAAACCTCACAATGGCTTCAGGTGATACAAATTCTGATAAGAATGTTTTAATAACGATTTGCCCCCATATCCCGTAAAATCCGAAAGCATAAATAAATGCCTGCAGGTACATCAATGAAGAAAAACAATCGGTTTTCAGCCTGTTCCTTAATCTTATTGAAAGAACTATACCAGATGATGCAAAAGCCACAGAAAGAAGAAATAGCAGATATACCAGAAATCTTAACATTTCATAAAGATATTAAAAGGAAAAGAAAAGCAGGAAAAAAAAGTTGAAGGGGGTTGAAGAGGTTGAAAAGGGGATTATGGATTCATTAAAAATTAGAATAATTATGTAATATGGTATAAATAAATCAGTTACTAAGGGCACTACTAAGGTAGTGGAGTCACAACTTAAGTAGGAAAATATAAATTCAATACTTAAGTATTAAATCTGAAAGGAGTGAAGGGTATAATTTTGATGAAAAAGAGAAACATCTTAATTTAAAATCTAAAAGAATGGAAACAGTAAATCAGTACACATTGAAACCAACGTTTGGTGAAAGTTTTGGGACAGGATGGAAAGTAATGATGGATAACTTTCTGAGGTTATTCCTTCTGGTCCTGGTTATCGGTATAATTGCAGCTCCGTATAAAATGGCACATTTCAATTTTGGTCCTGGCGATTTTCATAATTTTCCGGGGGGGTGGGATCATTTTATAAGGTTCAGTACGTTCGGAGTACTTGCTATCTTTTTTGGGCTTTTTGCTATGCTTTACGGGTTACTGGTAGCACCTGTCTTTCAGTTTGGTGCTGACCTGATGTTTCTGCACTCTGTCAGGAAGATAAAACCTGAGTTCGAATTACTTATCCAGGGATTCAGAGAGAACTACTTATCGATTATTCTGGCAAACCTGCTGGTTCTAGCACTTGTCGTACTTGGCTTCTTTGCCCTAATAATCCCTGGTATAATAATAGGATGCCGGCTAGCCCTGGTACCATATATAATAATGGATAAGAAACTCGATCCGATTGAAGCTGTTGAATACAGCTGGAAGCTAACAAAAGGACATGGCTGGACTATCTTTTTTATGGGATTTGTTTCAATCTTCATTATCATTTTCGGCCTTATCCTTCTGATCGTTGGAATATTTCCGGCAATAATATGGGTATGGAGTTCCTTTGCCAGCCTGTATGAATAAATCCTGATTGAAAAAGAAAAACCAGCTGAACCAGTTATTGAACAAACCAGTCAGCATATCTAAATCTGAAGGACTGATATCGACTTGATCCTGTTTGAAACTTTTCAGACAGGATTTTGTTTTATCAGAAATGAAGATAAATTCTTCGCAAAAAAATTAACTTTGTATATCTAAATCATATTAAAATGAAAACCAGAACTTTATCATTAGTATTATTATTTATGTTAATGCCTGCTTTACTTAATGCTCAGCTGGGCAGAATGATTAAAAGCCAGGTGGAGAAAGCAGCTAACATTGTAGCTAAGGAGAGTGAAAAAGAGGCACAAAGACAAGCTGACTCAATTGCCCAGGCCAAAGCAGAAAAAGCAGCTAAGGAAACAAGTAAAAATGTTCAGGACGCTTCCCAGAAAAATGCCACAGAAGGACAGAAAGACCAGAAGCAGACAGACAAGGAACAGGGGGGAATGGACATGGGTAGTCTATTTGGCGGAAAGGTAGATCTAAAGTATAATGACGAGTATTCATTTACTTCAAGGTTATACATGCAGTCCGAGACCTATGATAAAAAAGGAACAGTAAAGATGGATATGTATATGTACTTCAGTGCAAATACCCCAAGTGTTGGAATGGAGACTAAATCATTTACGGATGAAAAGGGCAATGCCACCCCGGTTGTTTCTACAATGGTAATGGATGCAACAAATAAATGCTTTATCATCCTCACAGATGTGAATGGTAGCAAGATGGGGATAATTTCACCTATCCCAGAAGAAAATAGCACTCAGGCACAGACTGATGGTAAAACCAACCAGAAAGCAACTCCGCCTGTCTACACAAAAACAGGAAATACAAAAGTAATTGCAGGCTTCAAATGTGATGAATATTCGTATAAGAGCACTTCAGATAATACAACTGGCAAAGTCTGGTTCACCAAAGATGCTAATCTTAAAATTGACAAGCGAGGATGGCAGCAAACCGGTATGTCAGCATATTATGGATATTCTGGCTTTGAGGGTGGTCTTATTATGGCGAATGAAGCATTTGATTCATCAGGTAAACTCACAATGAAATCAGAAACAAAGGAAGTTAACCAGAATTTTCCGAGGACAGTTACAGTAAAAGGGTATTCATTAATGCAGATGAACCTGAATAATAATAAACAGAAGAAGTAATTCTAATTTTTCAGAGTCAAGTATTTCCCGCAGATTTCGCAGATTTGCGCAGATTCCCAAATGAATGCAGATTGCGCAGATGAACGCAGATATAAGTTGTATCTGCCTTATTATGTGAGATCTGCGGGATTTATTTTAAATCTTTGTTAGTTTGGCAAACCTGAGCAGAAGCTTTTTTCTGCCATGTTCCCTGAATTCAACCAGGGCAGTTTTATTGGGTTCAATACCCTCGATATTTATTATCTCCCCTTTTCCAAATCTCTCATGCTGAACCTGGTCTCCTTCCCGGAAATCTGATGGATTGGTGATCACACCTTGCGGCATCGGTTCAAAATTCGTTTGGGCTACCCTTCTCATTTTTGGGGTAATGTTGCCATAAGCATATTTTTCTGGCTCTTCCTTAATTTGCTGGGAAGTGCCTTTCATACCTCTTTCAGAAATGTCCCTGCCTCCTGTTTGGGGATAATGGAGAAAAGACTGATCTACTTCCTTGAGAAACCTGCTTGGATTGCTTCGTTCCAGATTTCCCCATTTATAGCGGTTAAGAGCATATGTAAGTGTAGCAATTTTTTCTGCCCTGGTGAGTGCTACATAAAATAGCCGTCTTTCCTCTTCAATCTCTTTCGGATTACTGGCCGACATCGGAGACGGGAATAGTGTATCTTCCATTCCGGTAATATAGACATTCTTGAATTCCAGACCTTTCGCTGAATGCATAGTCATCAGGACAACCTTATCCCTGTCATCCTTATCCTCAGTATCCTGGTCTGTAAGAAGTGCAACATTTGCAAGATATGCATCAAGTGAAGTTGGTTCACCATTTGTTTCTGCCGCTTCAGTAAATTCCTTAATAGCATTCATCAACTCTTCAAAGTTCTCATACCTGCTGACTTCTTCTGGTGACTTACCTTCCCGAAGCTCCTTCATAATACCCGATGCAAAAGATATTTCCCTTGCAATATTGTATGCATCTGTCTGTTGGATTTTGGCTGAAAAGCTATTTATCAGATCACAAAAACCGGCAATTTTCTTTTGTGTCCCACTGTTGAAATGGTCTGGATATTTACTGATATGCAAGACTATGTTCCAGGGTGTTTCAGAGTTTTCAGCTGACAGCTCAAAAATCTTTCCGATTGTAGTATCTCCGATCCCTCTTTTTGGGAAGTTGATGATCCTTTTTAATGCTTCTTCATCTTCGTTATTGATAACTATTCTGAAATAGGCAAGAATATCCTTTATCTCCTTTCTTTCATAAAATGATAATCCACCATAGATTTTATATGGGATATTTTTCTTCCTGAGTGTTTCCTCAAAAATCCTTGACTGGGCATTGGTCCTGTAGAGTATTGCAAAATCAGACCAGTTCAGCCTCTGCGAAAATCTGGCATCAAAGATATCTGATGTTACAAGGAATCCTTCCTCAGAATCAGTCATTGCCTGCATGACCCTGATCTTTTCACCAGGTTCATTATTGGAGTAGACCTTTTTATGTATTTGTCCGGTATTATTCTCAATAATTGTATTA
>JAHEYW010000327.1 GCA_023251395.1 Bacteroidales bacterium | reverse complement strand
TCGACTCGGATGCTTTTCAGGCATTTAAAGAGACAGGAAATATCTTCAACAAGGAAGTTGCAGCCAGATTCGAAAAGGAGATTCTTGCAAAACGGGGATCTAAAGACCCGCTCGCAATGTATATAGCTTTCAGAGGCAAAGAGCCAGGGATTGATGCCCTCCTGAAAAACAGAGGTCTCAAATAACTATTTCACCTATACCTAAGTATAAACTGAAAAATTTAATCTTTTAACCGCAAAGAACGCCAGAATCTGCGATCTTTGCGGTTAAAATAATTTATTTACACCTTGTTATCATAAAGGTACTTACAGGGAAGAAGTAAATTATTAATGGCTCTGTTCTGTTGACTAAAAAGATTTATCTTTACAATAAAGGCAGACAATTGCATAAGATGAAATCAGGACTTTCTTTATTACTTCCGGTATTATTTTCAGTTTTAACATGGGTAACAGCATCATCTCAGACCGTTAATGTCCAAAATGGTGTGATTGATCTGAGACAAATTTCCAATCAGGATAAGTTTATTATTAACCTCGATGGAGAGTGGGAATTCTACTGGAACAGATTTTTATTCCCGAATAATTTTAAAGGGTCCGTAAAACCGGGACCAGATTTTTTTGCCAAAGTTCCATCGTACTGGACAGATTATAAAAATACCGGTCTGAAAATCAACAAATATGGCATTGCAACATACAGGATGACGATTCTTCTCCCGGTAAATTACAGAAAAAGACTTGCTTTTGATGTTCCTGTCTTTGACTCTGCGTTCGATCTATGGGTTAATGACACCCTGCTTACCTCCAATGGACAGACAGGTAAATCAGAAGAAGAGGAAAAACCTGATTATCATCCTTCCTTCGTAAAATATATGCCCGAAAAAGATACTTTATTTGTAATTGTTAATATCTCTAATTTCCATCATCGTAGAGGAGGTTTCTGGCTTCCGATGAAATTAGGGACCTTCATGGAAATTAACAAGAAAAAGGCCAATAGCTGGGCAGGTCAATATGCCACAATGAGCATGTTAATAGGGTTTGCACTGTTCTTCCTCATATTCTTCTACCTCTATCCTAAAGACAGAATAATGGCCTTCTTCAGTGTAGCTTTGATAGGCCTGGCTTTAAGACCGCTTTTTACATCCCAGTATCTTATAAATGATTTCCTCCAGATAAGCTGGTTGTGGATAGTGAGGTTTGAATACCTGAGCCTGTACCTGATTTTGCTGGGGATGACCTGGTTTTCAGCCAGCCTTTACCCTTCCAGATTTATCAAAATTTCGTCATGGATTGTGACATGTATCTTCATTTTATCTATCATAATTATTCTCGTTACACCGGTAAAAATATTCAGTTATTGCGTCATAGGGGTCTATCCGATTATGTTCTTCCTTATGATCTATCTTCTGGTTAAAAGTTTTACCGGGTTATTAAAAAGACAGATAGTAGACACTGTTTACTTTCTTGCCTTCATTTTTCTTACCCTCAGTTCAATCCACGATATCATGGTATCACTGGGAAGGGCCAATGTACACTTCGGATATGTGATGTCGTTCGTTATAGTGGTATTTATCTTTCTTCAGGCAGTCCTATTATTGTATAAGTGGGTTTTAAATTTCTATGAAAAGGAAAGACTTCATAAACAACTGGAATTCATGAATAAGAATCTGGAAATACTTGTAAATGAGAGAACGCTTGAATTGAAAACCAGAAATGAAGAAATAGAAACGCAGAATACAAGGATAGCACTCCAGAACAAGCAACTTTCAGAAACCCTTCATCTTAAAAACAGGATATTTTCGGTAATTGCCCATGACCTCAGGAGTCCGGTTGTAAATATACTCTATATGCTCAATCTTCTTAAAGAAGATGAATACAAGGAAAAATATGACACTTTTGCCAATTCCAGTATACAATATGCCCAGCTGGTTATTAACCTGCTGGAGAATATGCTTGTATGGGGACGTGGTCAGGAGGATAAAATAAAATTCTCCCCTGCAAAACAGGACCTGGCAAACTTAATATTGACTAACCTGAGTATTTTTAAAGAGACATCTGACAGAAAAGATATCTCAGTAAACTTTACACAAATTGGAAACTCTACTGCATACTTTGATAAAGATCTTATTGATATTGTAGTCAGAAACCTTTTATCAAATGCAGTCAAGTATACAAACAGAGGTGGCAGGATCAGTATCCTGGTAAAAGACAGGTCAAATACTGAAGAGGGAGTTCTTTTAAAGATCTGCGACAATGGTATCGGGATTAATCCGCAAAAACAAAAAAACCTTTTTACATCTTCTGAAATTGAAAGCACACCCGGAACCGAAAATGAAAAAGGTACAGGACTCGGATTAAAACTTTGTAATGAGCTTGTTAAAATAAATAATGGATCAATTTCTATTGAGAGCAAAGAGGGAGAAGGTACTTGTTTTATGATCGTACTCCCTGATGAAAAACCTGCAAAACCAGAGTAAAATAATATTTGCTAATCAGAGATCATTTCTGTAAGCGCTTTCCT
>JAHEYW010000326.1 GCA_023251395.1 Bacteroidales bacterium | reverse complement strand
GATGGCATCACAGACCTGAACAATGGGAGCAATCAGCGTTGTCATTTCAGTTTCATCGTGATGAGATCCTATTGCATTACATATTTCCGATTTTTCCTTATATTTTTCAGCCAGCTTCATTCCTAAAATTGCATGAGGCAGTTCAGGTTCATCATCGGGTACTTTGCCAATATCATGAAGAAGTCCGGCTCTTTTCGCCAGCTTTGGATTCAAACCAAGCTCTGCTGCCATAATTGAACACAGGTTAGCTACCTCACGCGAATGCATCAGAAGGTTCTGTCCATAGGAGGATCTGTATTTCATTTTTCCGATTAACCTTATAAGTTCAGGGTGCAGACCATGAATACCAAGATCAATAGTAGTTCTTTTTCCTACCTCGAGTATCTCATCCTCTACCTGCTTTCTTGTTTTTTCAACCATTTCTTCAATTCGTGCCGGATGAATTCTTCCATCTGTAACAAGCTGATGGAGTGCAAGTCGTGCAACTTCCCTCCTCACAGGATCGAAAGCTGAAAGCACAATGGCTTCGGGAGTATCATCAACAATAATTTCTACACCCGTAGCTGCTTCGAGCGCCCTGATATTTCTGCCTTCCCGTCCAATGATCCGTCCTTTCATTTCATCAGACTCGATATGGAATACGGTTACGGCATTTTCTATTGCATTTTCAGCAGCGACCCGCTGGATGGTCTGAACCACAATCCTTTTAGCCTCCTTATTTGCTGTCATCTTCGCTTCATCAAGGATTTCATTAACATATGACATTGCACCTGTTTTAGCCTCCTCTTTCAAAGATTCAATAAGGTGGTTCTTAGCTTCTTCAGCAGAAAAACCTGATATAGCTTCAAGCTGATCCACCTGTTGTTTATGCAGACGGGCAACCTCTTCTGATTTTTTGTCCACCAGTTCAAGCTGACTGTTTAGATTTTCGCGTATGGCTTCCGCCTCATTTTTTTTGCGCTGCGCCTCTTCCAGTTTCTGTGAAAGAGTCAGCTCTTTCTGTTTTATTCTGTTTTCTGCCTGTCCAATCCAGTTGTTCTTTTCATTAATCAGTTTCTCATGTTCAGTCTTTAGCTGAAGAAATTTCTCTTTTGCCTGAAGTATTTTTTCTTTTCTTGTCACTTCTGCTTCAGCCTCCGCCTCACTTATTATCTTCAGGCTCTTGTTTTTCAAAGCCACCTGCCATAAAAAGTAAGACGCTCCAAAACCAATAACAAGTGCCGATAAAATTAAGATCATCAGCAGTCCGTTCGTCAATGTACCTATTATCAAAGTCATTATTTATCGTTTTAGTATATAATAAAAAAAACCCGCAAAGTTCCTTCAGATTTTATAAAACCCCATGTCTGTATGGCTGGAGCTCCTAATCCGGTTTGAACGTCCACTGTCCCCGTAGGAATCCCGACGAATCGGGATGAGGCCTGTCCTGGCTGAACTAAGGGTTGCTCCAAAGTTTTAACTGTTGAGTTTCAAAAATGAATGAAGAAACAATGCGGGCAATTAAATTTCCTATATTAAAGAACGCTGTTACTCTTTCGTTTCCAATACTGATTCTAATTTCAGAATCAGCTCTTTTAAGGTATCCGGAAGATCATCGTTTTCAAGTTTTTCTTCCTCTTCGGTCAGTCTGATAACATATTGCAGCGCCGCCATCGCTAAAAAATCCTGTACATCCTTATCGGAATACCGCTGTTTGTAGAGCAGCACTTTTTCGTTAATCATCCTCGCTGCTTTCCTGACTCTCTCTTCGTTTTCCCGTTCTACCTTCAATGGATAATACCTGTCAGCAACATTTACTCTGATTGAAAGCTTATCATCCATTATTATATATTATCTGTTTAAAAGAGCAACACATCTGTCAATTTCCCGCACTAATTCTGTTATCTTCTTTCTGGCTTCCAAACCATATTCGCCTTCACCCAACAATGCTCCTGATAATTTAACCCTCTCATATTTTAATTCTAATTCCGCTAGTTTCACTTCCCGGTCCTGAAGAGTAGCCTTTAAAACTTCATTCCCGTTTTTAAGATCTGTCACCTCCGATTTCAGTATGTTGTATCTGTTAATAAGTTCATCCAGTTTTCTGTTTAAAATAATCAATTCATCATAAGCCTTACCGGACATAATAAATTCTTTAGGACAAAATTAACATTGTTAATGATATTTTCAAAAATTTGACTGAAATAGTTTGTCTTAACAAACAAGAAGTATAGCTTTGTACCTCATTGGGGCTGTTAAATTTACCGGGATGCTAGCTTATAGTTTATTTGTTATTAATATATTGTTATTCAATACATTATCTGTTAATTTAAAAAGTGATTCATTATTCATTTCCCCATTAAAAATACCCCTTCTTCTCTCTGCAAATTTTGGTGAGCTGCGCATGGATCATTATCACTCGGGTATTGATATCAGGACTCAGGGATCAACAGGAAAAGAAGTTGTTGCAACGGCCAGCGGATATGTATATCTTATACTGATTTCACCGGGAGGATTCGGAAAAGCGATCTATATCAGAC
>JAHEYW010000325.1 GCA_023251395.1 Bacteroidales bacterium | reverse complement strand
TTGAAGAGAAAGATTTTGATGAGACCAGGTACCAGAATGAAGCAGTAAGATATTTTGATACCACACATAAATCTTTCATCTGTTCTTCAAAGGAAATAGCAGACTATTTCCCAAAAGTAGTGTGGCACTCAGAAACACCTATGACCAGGACAGCACCTACTCCAATGATGCTCCTTTCTAAACTGGTAAGGGAGAATAACATTAAAGTTGTTATCACAGGTGAAGGGTCGGATGAGATCCTTGCCGGCTATGATATTTTTAAAGAAGATAAAATCAGGAGGTTCTGGGCTTCACAGCCCAATTCACTTATCAGACCTCTTCTCCTGACAAAATTACACCCATACCTGCCACAGATGAACCAGGCTAATCCAAAAGTACTCAAGATGTTTTTTGGATATAAGCTGGAAGATGTCGATAATCCATTTTACTCTCATCTGCTCAGATGGAACAATTCAAATCACATTAAAAAACACTTTTCAGAAACAATAAAGGATAACCTCAAAGACTTCTCGCCCTTTGATCAACTCCTGGCAAGGTTGCCTGGAAACTTTGGCTCCTGGGATTCACTTGCAAAATCACAATGGCTAGAAACTGTGGTATTTATGTCAGGCTATCTGCTTTCCTCACAGGGAGACAGGATGTCGATGGCTAATTCGGTCGAGGGAAGATATCCGTTTTTAGATTATCGTGTAATAGAATTCTGTGCATCATTACCTGCGGGCTTAAAATTAAAAGGGATTAATGAGAAGTATTTATTAAAGAAGCTACTGCACAACAAGATCCCTGAAAGTATAGTCGAACGGCCAAAGCAACCTTACCGCGCCCCAATTAAAAGTGTCTTCTTATCAGGTGATTCTCCGCAGTATGTAAAAGATATGCTTTCTGAAGAACAGACAAAACGGGTGGGCATTTTCGATTACAACTCGATTAAGAATGTGACTTCGAAAATATTAAATTCAGGTACCGCATCAGAAGTGGAAAATATGTTACTGACTTCAGTTATTTCGACTCATTTGTTACATTATCAGTTCGTTGAAAAACACTATGAAGAATTTCACAGGGGGAAATTAAATAATCTCAAAATAGTTGACGACTTCTAAAATTCTGATATTATGAATGCCAAAAAGCCCTTCTCAAAAGAAATTATTTTGCTTGAAAATGTTGAATTCCTCGCAGAAACTTTAATAAAAAAGGTGCGTGAGGATGTTTTGCATAAACTTAACCGGAAGGGTGTGGTAGTCGGGATCAGCGGTGGGATTGACTCATCAGTGTGCCTGGCGCTTTCAGCCAAAGCTGTTGGTCCTGAAAAAGTCATTGCAATAATGATGCCTGAGAAAGATTCAAATAGTGAGAGTGAAGCTCTTGCGATTGAACTGGCAGAAAAATTTGGAGTTAAACCGATTAAGGAAGACATGACTTCAGCTCTTGCAGGATTTAAATGTTATGAAAGGCGCGATGAAGCAGTGAAACGTGTGTTTCCAGAATATGATCCAAAGACACATAAAATGAAAATAGGCATAAGGCAACGCGGTTTATTCAGCAACCTGCCACCACTGTTTTCTCTCACAATTATAGATAATGAGGGACACCAAAAAGATAAACTACTGCCTACAAATGAGTATCTGAAGATTGTAGCTGCCTCTAACTTTAAACAGCGAAGCCGCATGTCGATGCTTTACTTCCATGCTGAAGCAAATCACTATGCAGTAATAGGTACTCCCAATAAACACGAAGTTGAGCAAGGTTTTTTTGTAAAAAACGGCGACGGGGGAGCAGACATAATGCCAATTGCACATCTTTACAAAACACAGGTCTACCAGTTTGCCAGGTATCTCGACATACCTCAGAAAATTATTGACCGTACTCCAACATCGGATACTTATTCAGCGGAACAAACCCAGGAAGAGTTCTTCTTCCAGCTTCCTTTTAAGCAGATGGATCTGTTCTGGTACGCCTGGGAAAACAATTACGATCCTCAGGAAGTTGCTGCTGTGATGGATAAAACCATCGAGGAGGTCAAAAGTGTTTTTGGAGGCTTTGAACGAAAAATAAAAACTACCGAGTATTTAAGAATGCCCCCGATAAAACTTGATAGCTGACTCAGCAACCTGATATCCAAAGTTACTGCTCAAATCATAAAGAACTAAAATGATTTAATTTGTTGGATAATATATATTAAGAAAATGATTACAATACCTCAGCGGTTACTAGGTGAAGCGTTATTATTCTCTGCAAGAAAAAATCCAACAAAAACAGCAATTATAATCAAGACAAAGGAGTATTCGTACCAGAGTCTTAAGGAAAGTGCCGTAAAGCTGGCAGGTTATCTGGCATCAGCCGGAATAAAAAAAGGTGATCGTGTGGCAATATTCATGAATAATTCATGGCAAAGTGTTATCTCGATCTACGGTGTTACTCTTGCAGGTGGGGTATTTCTGGTGATTAACCCGCAAACCAAGACCGATAAACTAAAATATATCTTAAAAGACAGCGGGGCAAAAGCCTTCATATCGGAAAGTATATTTG
>JAHEYW010000132.1 GCA_023251395.1 Bacteroidales bacterium | reverse complement strand
GCAAAAATCCATTAACCACAAAGTCCACAAAGGAGTTACACAAAGATCACAAAGTGATGAATAACAACGATTTAATTTTGTGTACTTTGTGTAGAACTTAGTGTTCTTTGTGGTTAAATTGACTTTCTACAGCCACTATCCTCCAAATGGGGGATAATCCAATTAATTTTACTAAGATAAATTTTAGGAGTACCTTTATTTTAGGCAGATAAAAGACAGATCAGACCCCAATAACCTTCAATAATTCTTTAGCTGCTTCCTGAGGACCTGTTGTCTCTTTACCAGGGATAGCAAGCCTTGTTCTCATCTGGCCAACAAATACCTTATTGGCAAAGAAAGCCTTAAAATACCTGGAAGCAATCTTCTCATGAAGATCTTTATATTCCGGCGGTCCGAAGATATTTGCTAAATAAGAATTAACAAGTCCGCTTGACGTCGTTGTTCCTTTGCTCATTACAAGACCTTTACGGAAGGTGTCGAGAGCTTTTTCTGCTGAGGAAAATCTTTCAATTACAGGGTGGTTTTCATCCGGTTCCTCATAATTATTAGCATAGAGGATATAATCAATTTTATGTCCCTGAATGATTGTCCCATAATTAGTTACAGGTATGACTATTCGTGCATTTACCTGGCTTGGATTCATAATGATAGATCTGTCGAGATGTCCGAAAGCATAACCTGGCTGGAGGTCGTCGAGCCTGAGAAATGCCCCTGTTTCTGTGCCGTAACCTATAGGGTTGCCAATAGTATCCAGAACGATTGAACCCATATCATCGGCAATAATGGTCATTTCCCTGATATACTTTTCACCAAGTACTCTGAATGCTTCAAGTGTTTCAGATTTACCTGCTCCGGTATCGCCCATCAGAAGAATAGTAGCCTCTTTATTTTCCTGCAGGAGTATTTTCACCATTGCCCCATGGAATGGCATCAGACCACTCTTCATCATAATGGCATTATGAAGGGTCAGTATCATTTTTTTAAGGTATCCGAAATAACCAAACTCCTTACGGTCAGGGATAGCTCCCACTAACATTCCATTCTCTTGGTCTTCATAGAAGACTGTTGAATAATCTGCCAGTCCGTCTATTGCTTTTCCAGGAACCCCATATACAAAAACCGCATCGGGTTTTTTCACAAGTTCAGTATCTCCAGCCAGTTCAAACAGATTACAAAGTGAGAACCCGAGTTCATAAAACTTAACATGAAAGTAAACCATTATAAGAAGTTTACCCACCCTTGCAGGATAGCAAAGATATTCTTCAGGGTTAATTTCAAAAAGCGACAAAGGGTTCTGGCTGACTTTCCTGAACTGGCCGGTTCTCTTGTTTTCTGGTTGTAGAATTACCAACGGAGGATATATAAGCATCTGTCTGATAACAGGAACAGGCAAAAGCTTTTTATATAGCTCACCAGAATACTGAATTTTTTTCGGAAGGGTTATCACAGCCATTTCAGCCCCGGCAGGAACCTGCCTGTATACTGATGGCCTGCTCCCTGTAATATGTTCCTCAATATGACGGTAAACGGTTCTGATCAGGTGAGTAAGTTGTTCTATGGTTTCATTAAATGTTCTGTAAGGTCTTTTATCAAGTCTGTCACCTGCAGAGTCATTAACAATGAACCTGTCAAAATGCCTCCAATAATTGTAAAGATGCTCAACAAAGCTGTTAAGAAGTTGCAGGTTCTGAATGAACGGAATAGATCCATCGAATATATGAGGTACAACATGGTTTTCATATTTTTCAAGCAGGATAAGTGTTTTGATAAGGTTTGTCACACCGTTCTGTGTTACCCTGCCATTTTCAAAAATCCCAATCATCGGGGAGTTCCGGTGTTCAAGCTCGGTAAGACAATGTTCCAGGACGATGCGGAACATGTCACTTTCAAGCATCTCTTCTGCTGTCTCGCACATTCTTTCGCGAAGGAGCATAACAGCTTTGTTCTCTACAATCTTCAAACCATTCTTATGCATAAACAATTTTAAAAAATTCTGCCAAAAATATGATAAATTTTAATTTAAAATACCTTATTGCAATATTAATTTATCAAAATATATAAAAATGCGAAACAAAATTGATTAATAAAGGCTAATTTCTTTATTTTGATAACATTGAATATTAGACCTCTTTTTGTAAATTCATTGTTTGAAATTTTCTTTTTTTCAGGTTTACTTACTTTAGTACATCAATTAATATTCCTTATAAAATTAAGTAAGTATACGTAAATTAAAAAGAAATATAATGTATTAAACATAAATAAAATAGAGGATGAGTTGTCTTCTTAAAAATCAGAATAGTATTACGAAAAACCGAAAGACAAAATTAAAATCATGAAATCATTATTCAGATATATGCAACTGTTTCTCGTTATGTCACTTCTTGTTTCAGCTTCATCAGCTCAGACTGGTCCTGATGCAATACTGCCATCTGAAAAAGATCTCCCTGGCTGGAGAACAACCGGAGAATATAAAATGTATAAAGGGGAGGAGCTGAAAAACCTTATCGGGAATGATGCAGACCTTGTTATCGAATATGGTTTCAAAAATGCACTTGCAAGGGATTATTATAATTTCAGAGGCAAAGTGATTAATGTAAGAGTATTTACCATGAATAATACTTTTGGGTCATATGGCTATTTTCTTCAGACCAGCAGAAAAGAAAAGGTATTTAAGGAGTTTGGCAATGCTTCCTTTGAAAATAATAACAGTTTTCACTTTTGGAAACAAATATACTATGTGGAAATGGTTTCAAAGTCTTCAGGAGATACTATATCTGCTGGTTTCAGGCAAATTGCAGGATATATCGATTCGCGGGTAAAGTCAAGAGGCACACCTCCGGATATCATGAAACTTGCGGACAACAAAAGGGGAATACCTGTATTATTTAAGGGTCCGATAGCAATGGACAAAATCTACTATTTCGGACCTGTGAATATATTTAATATTGAGGAGGGTATTGCCTTTGAGAATAATGACTTTAAAGAACTTATTTACAAATATCAGGATAACAATGAAGCCGTCAGGCGGTTCAGCGACGCTGCAGGCATTCTTTCAAAAATGCAGAGATATTCAGATTTCAGGCTTGTAGACAGGTTCTCATTTACACTTAAGGACCGGGAAGGTAAGGTTCTTACATTCAAGGTTGATGATAATTGTCTTGATGTAATTATTAAGTAGAGTATAGGGCAGGTCAATCGTTGGGAAAACAACCCATATTCTACCAATCTTAATTTAAATGAATGATAAATAATATATAATTATATATTTGAATATCAGGATGAATTATAACTGTTGAAATGATTTTCACCTTACTGAATAACATCCTGACAATTTTTTTGTTTATAGATAAAACTGCCCGGTGATTGTTATTTTTTGATTATATTGTGTAAAATAAATGTCAATTAAGTGAAGACGGAACTTGACCTTTTTACAATACTCCCTGAAGACAAAATACCTGAGAAAGGAAAGATACTTATATCTGAACCCTTTCTTCCTGATAATTTTTTTAACAGGTCTATTGTATATCTTACCGAACATACAAAAGAAGGTTCGGTCGGATTTATACTTAATAAAAGGCTTGATATGAAGGTGAAAGATGCAATTTCAGGCTTTGATCAGTTTGATGATAATCTCAACATGGGAGGACCGGTAGCTCCGGATACCCTTCATTTCCTTCATTCTGCCGGTGAAAGAATTCCGAATAGCGTTTGTGTTGACGGAAACATCTGCTGGGGAGGAGATATTGATGTGATCAAAGACCTGATCGAAGCAGGACAACTTAAAAAGCCGGATATCAGGTTTTTTCTTGGCTACTCAGGATGGTCTGCCGGTCAGCTCGACAGAGAGCTGAAGGAAAATTCGTGGGTTATTGCCAGAATAAGGTCAGACATTGTTATGGGAAACCGTGGAGATGATACCTGGAAAATGGTACTCAGGAGTCTTAATAATAAATACCGCCTCTGGGCCGATTTTCCGGAATCGCCGGAAATGAACTGATTTTGATTGCAGATTGCGGATTTCGAATTTCGGATTTTGTCTGATCAAATCCGAAATTCGAAATCCGAAATCCGCAATATTATATTATTCCCGATTCAACTACTTTCATCATATTCCCGTTAGTCGGCATCAGTATCCCCTTTATCTCCATCTTCTTAGCAGCCAGTATATCAATTTCACTATCTCCGATCATAAATGATGAAGCAGGATCAATATCATATTTTTCGATTGCCTGCTGAAAAAGCAGGACTCCGGGTTTTCTGCAAAGACATGGTGAAACATCGGGGTGGTGCGGACAATAAAAAATGTCAGTGATCTTTATCCCCGATTTTAAAAGGTCCATTTTCATCGTGTTATGAACCTTCTCAAGCTGTTCTTCTGAATAAATTCCTTTTGCTATGCCGCCCTGGTTTGTGATCACGATCAGCAGAAACCCATTTGACTGAAAATAGCTGAGTGCTTCATGAACGCCATCATTGAGAACAAAATCTGCTTCATCAAATACATAATAGGTCCGGCCTTTTTTATTAATGACTCCATCCCTGTCAAGAAAAACTGCCTTGTTCATGATCAGTTATGTAGTATTTTGTAAATGAGCTCTTTCAGAAGATCACCAGGTTCAGTGCTCAGGTCACCAAATCCTTTTGATTTCATATCATATGTCCTTAGCAACCCGATAATTTCAACAGTTTTTCTTACACTGTATTTTACTGCAGCTGATTCATAATCTTTCACGAAAAACGGATTTATCTTCAGTGCGGCTGCAGCATTGTTTTTTGATTTATCGGGCAGGTAATGATAATTCAGTACTTTGGTAAAGAAACTGAATAGTGATGCTATTGTCAGTGTTATTGGATTATCCTTTGGATTATCTGCAAAATATCTTACAATCATATTTGCCTTCAGGATATTTTTTTCACCAACCGCTTTTTGAAGTTCAAAGTTGTTATAATCCTTGCTGATACCTATATTTTTTTCAACGAGTTCGGTTGTAACGACCTGTTTACCCGCAGGAAGGTTAATAATCAGCTTGTCAAGTTCATTTACTATTTTATGGAGATCAGTGCCCAGAAACTCCGTAAGCATTGCGCTTGCATTCGGTTCAGTCTTTATTCCTTTGAGCATAAGATAGCGCTCAATCCATGGCGGAACCTGGTAGTCGCGAAGCCGGTTCGACTCAAAGTAAACAGCATGGGTGTCAAGTAGCTTGTAGAGTTTCGTCCTCTTGTCCAGGGTCTTGTACTTGTAGTTTATTACCAGGATCGTTGAGACCAGCGGCTTTTCCAGATAATAGGCCAGATCCTCAATTTTCTTAAGAGACTGGGCTTCTTTCACGATGATTACTAGATGGTTAGACATCATCGGAAATCTTCTGGAAGTCTCGATCACTGCCTGGATCGTAGTGTCTTCACCGTACAAGACCATCTGGTTAAAGGCCTTCTCGGCTTCCGGCAGAACTTTTTCCTCAATATAATCAGTTATCCTGTCAATAAAATAGGGTTCGTCCCCGGCGAGAAAATAAACAGGTTTATATATCCTGTTCTTCAGGTCTGACATGATATCTTCAAATACAGCTGCCATTCCTAGAACCTGAGATGTTTTACAGACAACCCCTGATTCTTGATATCTTTCAGGGTCTCAATTCCTATCTTGAGATGCATTTCGGTATATTCATCAGTAACCTTTTTATCACTGACATCAGTCTTTATTCCTGTCGAAATCATAGGCTGGTCTGAAACAAGCAAAAGTGCACCTACCGGGATTTCATTTGCAAAGCCAACAGAGAATATTGTTGCAGTTTCCATATCAATGGCCATTGCTCTGGTCTTTACAAGGTATTTTTTAAACCTGTCATCGTATTCCCATACACGCCTGTTAGTTGTGTATATTGTTCCGGTCCAGTATTCCCTGTTATTTTTCTGAATTGCAGCAGAAACGGCTATCTGAAGCTTAAAAGCAGGTAAAGCCGGGACTTCCTGTGGAATGTAATCATTAGATGTACCATCGCTTCTTATAGCAGCTATTGGTAGAATGAGATCGCCCAGTTTGTTTTTCTTTTTAAGTCCGCCACATTTCCCGAGGAAGAGTACAGCATGAGGGTTAACTGCACTCAGAAGATCCATTATTGTTGCTGCATTAGGGCTCCCCATACCAAAATTAATTATTGTTATTCCATCTGCAGAAGCATTAGGCATATTCTTATCCTTGCCTTCCACAGGTACATTATGCCACTTTGCAAAAAGGTCAACATAGAGGTTAAAATTTGTCAGAAGAAAGTATTTTCCGAAACTATCCAGCTTTTTCCCTGTGTACCGCGGCAGCCAGTTATTAACAATTTCATTTTTGGTTTTCATACTTTTTATCCTGTTAGAATTATCTCAATATCTTTGTAAAATACCTGAATTCACAATTAATCAGATCTCCAAAAATACTAAACAAAGTTGAAAGAGTTAAATCTGCCTCAATATTCATTCAAAATTAGTGTCGTTGATGAGACTGAAATGATCTTTGACCCGATAAGGAAGAAGTATGTAAAACTGACTGAAGAGGAATGGGTCCGCCAGAACTTTATTCAGTATATTGTTCAGGAGGGGAAATATGCTGCAGGATTAATTGGTGTTGAGGTTGCTTTCCCTTTTAACAGGATGAAAAGGAGAATAGATATACTCATACACAACAGGATGGGTGACCCCGTTATGATCATTGAATGTAAAGCTCCCGGGGTAAATATTGATGATAAGGTTTTTGACCAGATAGTCAACTATAATATGGAATACAAGGTACCTTATATAGTGGTGACAAATGGCATTGTGCATTATGTATGCAAGGTTGACCATGAAAACAAGAAATGGGAGTTTCTTAATATAATCCCGCTTTATGAGGATCTCCAGTAATAGGTTTGGGTTATGATCGATGTTACTTGTGCAATAATCAGGAATGAGGATGACGAAATCCTTGTTGTCAGGAAGGGAGAGAATTCAGATCATCCTTTAAAGTGGGAATTTCCTGGTGGAAAGATACATGAAGGTGAGAGCCGGGAAGATTGCATAATAAGGGAAATAATGGAAGAGCTGGAAATGGAGGTCATTATATATAGGCAACTCGACCCGGTTGAATACGATTATGGTCATAAGAAGATCAGGCTCATCCCATTTATTTGCGATACTCTTGATGAGTTGCCTGTTCTTTCCGAACATGTCGATTTCAAATGGCTGGCTCCACAAAATCTTATGGAAATCGACTTTTCTGATGCTGATATCAAAGTTGCAGAAAATTATATAACCGGTTTGAACCTGATACCCAAAGAGGAAAAGCCTGTCATTCAAGAGAATTCCGACTCGAATGTGGATGATACTGAATTACAGGAAATGATAAACAGTACGCTGGGACTAAAGGCGGTCGACTGGATAGCGACTTCTGCCATTGAAAATCCCGTCATTTTTCACAAACTGCTAGAATACTCATACTCTGGTGAAAGGAAACTGGCATTCAGAGCCTCATGGACACTTACAAAGGTATGTGACAAATTCCCGGAACTGATCTACCCGCATCTTTCATATCTTATTGAATCACTTCCAAAAATTAATAACGAAAGTGTTCAAAGATCTTTTCTTCGTATCATATCCATTAGCGATCTGAATAAAGTATCCGGCAATAACCACGGCATCCTTGCCGAATACTGTTTTTCAATGCTTCGGTCAGGATTTTCTGCCATTGCTATCAAGGCCTATTCAATGGATATAATATATAACCTTTCTATTATATATCCTGAACTGGCCAATGAACTGGCCACCTCGATCCGGATCCTGTCTGAGGACTCTTCTGCCGGAATAAAAGCTAAAGGGCGGTCGATATTAAAGAAGATCAGTTAACAAGGATCAGGCTGTTAATCCAGTCTGATATAATTTTCAGGGCTTCAGGAGAAAAAGTCTCATCAATTTTACCATATTCAGATGGTAATCCTTTCTGGCTATGCTGAAAAAGATGATTCAGCCCTGGTAATTTTATTGCCCTTACCGATTTGTTCCCATTGGATGTCACAGCTTTTTCAATTGCAGGAAGGTTCTCAACCGGGGAAACCTGCATATCCTTTTCTCCATTAAGAGCAAGAACAGGACATTTTACTTTTTTCCAGAAATTAGCTGCATCAGTTGTCAGGAAATACCTGTACCAGGTATAGCTTGATTCTCCAAAAGTTGTTTTAAGGCTGCTTACAGCCCTATCAATCGATTCAGCAGGCATCTTTTCTTCCTGAAGAATTTCCCTGTAAAGTGCCAGAATCTTCTTCTCTGCCTTTTTGTTGTCTTTCTCTTTACGAAGAACTGCAAATAGTTTTTTGTTTATTTCAGTCGACTTTTTAATGTTCTGTTCAGGAATCCCGGACGCTCTGCCGGCCTCCTCTGATTGCCTCAGGATGATCTGCTGTCCTGTGACACCAGGACCGGCAAGTGAAACAATAAATGATATCTCAGGATTTGTTGAGGCGACTATTGGAGCAATTAATCCTCCCTCACTATGTCCTATAAGTCCGATAGCTTTCGGATTGATTTTCTTTTGGGTTTTAAGAAATTCAAATGCAGCTTCAACATCAGTGGCGAAATCTTCAGAAGTTGCTTCAAATTGAGAACCCTCAGATTTTCCGATACCCCTGTCGTCGAACCTTAGAACAGCTATGCCATTCCGGGTTAACCAGTCAGAGATGACAAGAAAGGGTTTATGCCCCTGTATCTCTTCATTTCTGTTTTGTCCTCCTGACCCGGTGATCAATATTGCAGCTTTAAAAGGTCCATTACCTTTTGGCAATGTAAGTGTGCCAGCAAGCCTGATATTTGATTTGCTGTTTAAAAATGTTATATCCTCAGATATGTAGGGAAAAGAAGGTTTTGGTTCCTGAGGCCTGTTCAGTGAAAATTGCCCTGAAAGTTTAACAATCGTAAGGGGAAATATCACACCTCTCTGGCTCCAGGTCCCCTTAAAGGTTGTATCATTAACAAGATCACCTTTGTATTCCCCAAGCAACAGAGGGGCTTTAATATTAACCGTTTCTCCATTAATAAATACCGGCCCTATCGGTATATTTTTAGCACCCTGATCCGGGCTGTCTGCAGTTACTATCAGGCTGTCTTTTTCATTTATCTTAATATTGAAAATCATCCTCATCTCCACACCCTGGACAGCAAGATGTCCCATCCATGAACCTGGCAGTAATTTCTTGTCTATTACTTTTTGTGAATATAGTTCTGAAAAAACAAAAGATATCAGAATTAATAATAAACCCTGGAAATAGATTCTTTTCATTGTAATGAGTTTGAGCATACTTGAAAATTTCTGAAGTCGAAGTTAATAATTTGGAATGAATGTTAACAGTGAACACGCACCTCTTCACGGAATACCCGTGGTAAAAAAATATATGTACTTTTGTAAACCATAAAACAAATAAA
>JAHEYW010000131.1 GCA_023251395.1 Bacteroidales bacterium | reverse complement strand
GGTCGGGGTAAAATTGAACCAGAGTCGGCGAATTCAAATCAGATCCGTATAGTTGTTCTTGTTTCAGGAGAAGATCGTATTGCCTTTAAAGTGGATGACCTTGTTGACGAACAGCAGATAATGGTAAAAGGGCTGGGGAAATTATTGAGACGGGTAAGAAATATTTCAGGTGTAACTATTCTGGGTTCCGGCAAGGTAGTTCCGGTGCTTAATATCCCCGACCTCATGAAATCTGCAGTGAAGACAAAAGGAATGAAAAGCGAAGTATCATCCGGAGAAGTTTTCGTTTCAAAACCCGGTAAAATCCTTGTTGCAGAGGATTCAATAACCTCGCGGACATTGATAAAAAATATTCTGGAAACAGCAGGTTATCAGGTAACTACTTCGGTTGACGGGGCCGATGCATTTACAAAAGCCCGCACCGGCGATTTCGATATCGTTGTCTCGGATGTGGATATGCCGAAGATGAACGGCTTTGAACTTACCGCAAAGATCAGAAGCGATAAAAAACTGAGTGAAATTCCGGTGGTGCTGATAACAGCACTTGAATCACGAGATGACCGCGAACACGGCATCGAGGTTGGTGCAGATGCTTACATAATAAAAAGCAGCTTTGACCAGAGTAATCTTTTAGAAATCATAAAGAAGTTGATATGATTAAAGTTCTGATTGTTGATGATTCGAAGGTAATACAGGAATTTCTTGCTCATCTTCTCTCTTCTGATCCTGATATACAGGTAGTAGGTCTTGCCAATTCAGGCCATGAGGCTATTGAACTCGTTAAGTTAAAAAAGCCGGATGTAATAACCATGGACATTCACATGCCAGGAATGGATGGATATGAAGCTACCCGGACAATTATGGAAACTTATCCAACGCCTATTGTCATTGTATCAGGAAGTTCAAATAAAAAAGAGGTAACCAACACTTTCAGGCTTCTTGATGCCGGTGCACTTGCTGTTGTTATTCGTCCGCCTGGTTTCGAACATCCTCAATTCGTAGCTTCCCGTAAAGAACTGATTCAGACCGTAAAACTCATGTCGGAGGTCAAAGTTGTCAGGCTATTCCCGCGAAGTAGAAAGGAGCAAAAAAAACCACTTCTTTTAGTACAAACATTTGAAAATGATCTTAATCGAATTCAGGTTATAGCAATAGGTGCCTCTACAGGTGGTCCTATGGCCCTTCAGATAATCCTTTCCGGATTGCCTGGTGATTTACCGGTACCCGTTCTTATTGTACAACACATTGCCAAAGGATTTGTAAAAGGATTCCTTGATTGGTTATCGGCAACATCCGGTATTAGACTGAAGATCGCTGAGAATGGAGAACATATACTACCTGGCATTGGTTATATCGCTCCCGATAATTTTCACATGGGAGTAGGCAGGGGAAATAAAATCAGTTTTAGCGATCAACCTCCTGAAAATGGATTAAAACCTTCTGTCAGTTTCCTTTTCCGTTCTGTGGCACAAACCTTTGGACCGAATGCTTTGGGAGTCCTTCTTACCGGAATGGGCAAAGACGGTGCTGATGAGTTGAAATCTATGAAAGATAAGGGAGCCTTCACTTTAGTTCAGAATAAAGAAAGTTGTGTTGTTTTCGGTATGCCCGGTGAGGCTCTCAGCATCGGAGCTGCCGATCAGGCGTTATCTCCGGAGAAGATTTCTGAAATTCTGGCAAAATCAGGCACAAAAAAATAGATTATGAGCAAAAAAGTAAAAACCTCAGACATCGTGACAGATATCCTGATTGTTGAAGACAGCCCCACACAAGCTGCCCAGATAAAATATCTGCTCGAAAGCTACCATTACAAAGTTGAGGTTACCCGCGATGGACAGCAGGCTTTGATTTGGATTTCTGAACATAAACCATCACTGGTAATTTCGGATATCGTTATGCCTGAAATGAACGGCTTTGAACTCTGTGAGAAAATAAAATCGGATGAACGTACTGAAGGTATTCCCGTGATTTTATTGACCTCATTGTCCGATCCGGAGGAGGTAATTGAAGGCCTTTCGTGCGGCGCAGATAGTTTTATAACCAAACCATTCAATAAAGAATATCTGGTTTCCAACATTAAAAAGATACTTACGGAAGAAGGCACTCCTGAGGCCAAAAGAGATACAAGGGGTATAGAAATTTTTTACGGTGGGAAAAAGAGGACAATCCGGACCGGGCCGCAGGAAGTGATTAAATTCCTTCTAAATATTTATCAGGGAGCCATTCATCAGAATAATGAACTTATTCAAACCCGTGATGAATTGAGAATACTAAATGAAAGGCTGGAAGATCTGGTTGAGGAGAGAACTAAGGAGCTCAAAAAGAATGAAGAAAAAATTCTTGCTTTCAATGCTGAACTGGAACAACGTATACGGGAACGAACTGCACAGCTCGATGCGGCCAACAAAGCGAAAAGTGAATTTCTTGCCAATATGAGCCATGAGATTCGTACCCCTATGAATGCAGTATTAGGCTATGCCGAGTTGTTGGGTTTTATGCTTGAGGATAAAACACAGAAGGACTATATTGAATCGATCAAATCAAGCGGTAGAAGCCTTCTTACACTGATCAACGACATTCTTGATCTTTCCAAGATTGAAGCCGGGAAACTGGAGCTACAGTTTGAGTATGTGAATTCACGATCTTTCTTTGCAGAATTCGAACGGATATTTTCATTAAAATTATCTGAAAAAGGGCTGAAATTCATTCTGGATATGTCTTCAGGTACACCGGCAGGTATCTATATTGATGATGGCCGGCTTCGTCAGATCATTCTTAATCTTATTGGAAATGCAGTGAAATTCACAGAAAGTGGAAGCATAAAATTAAAAGTATATACTGAAAATCCACAAATCATTAATTATTCCAAAGAAAAAACCGAGGAATTTATTGATCTTATAATTGAAGTGACAGATACCGGTATTGGAATTTCACAGGAGCAGCAGGAAGAGATATTTAATCCCTTTGTGCAAGGTCAGGGACAGAACGTAAAAAAATACGGAGGAACTGGTCTTGGTCTGGCAATTACTCATCGGC
Source organism: Bacteroidales bacterium (assembly GCA_023251395.1). Lineage (GTDB taxonomy): Bacteria > Bacteroidota > Bacteroidia > Bacteroidales > VadinHA17 > LD21. The sequence continues at coordinate 6,419 of JAHEYW010000131.1, read as the reverse complement.
TCATACAATTGATGAACGGAACCATTAAACTTGATTCTCAATTGAACAGGGGAAGCTCTTTTATAATAAAAATTCCTGGAGTTTCTTATTTAAGGGACTTTGAAAAAAGAACAGAGGAAATTCATCTTGATCCTGCCGATATTTTATTTGAAAAAGCAACAATTTTAGTTGCTGACGATGTTGAACATAACAGAAAATACCTGATTGATGCCCTGAGTAAAGCAAATATAGAGATTGTTGAAGCTACAGATGGGCAGGAAGCCTTTGCTCTTGCTCAAAAAATAGTACCCGATCTTATTATTACCGATATAAGAATGCCGGTTCTTGACGGGTTTGATTTATTAAACAAATTAAAAAGTGATAATGAACTGAAACATATTCCTGTGATCGCCTATTCTGCCTCAGTAATGAAAGCTCAGAAAGATCGTATCCAGTCAAGTGAATTTGCCGGTTTATTAATAAAACCTGTTCAGGTCACAGAATTATACCTTGAACTTATGAATAATCTGCCATATAAGTCGATCAAAGCTCCTGGGTCGGAACAATCTGCATCAGAAATAAAATTCACTGAAGAAATATCTGATCTTCCGGGATTAATTCATTCCCTTGATACCCAATTTAAAGACATCTGGATAACTTTTGGAATCCGGCAACCAATCGATGAAGTCCTGGAATTCGGAAATCAATTGGTAAAGCTTGGTAGAGACCATAATGCGGTAATGATTACTGAATATGGTAAAGATTTAATCAGTGCTGCAGACAGTTTCAATATTGAGGCAATACTGAATCTGATAAGGAAATACCCTGGATTTATTGAATTATTGAAAGGTGAAAAAAGCAATAAGACATAAAAATATGGATAAGATACCTCCGCCCGGCCCTGTCATACTGTTAGTTGATGATAATCCCCAGAACCTTCAGGTTTTAGGTAAACTATTGCAGGAGGAAAAATATAAAATCGAATTCGCCGTAAATGGCGAATCAACTTTGGAGTGGTTAAAAAATAAGCAATTTGACCTGATTTTGCTGGATTTAAACATGCCCGGAATGAATGGATTTGAGGTATGTAAAAGAATTCGCTCAGATAATACGATGTATGAGATACCTATAATATTCCTTTCAGCTGAGTCTGAAAGGGAGAGCATTCTGAAAGGCTTTGAAGTCGGTGCACAGGATTATGTTACCAAACCTTTTGACAGCAGGGAACTGCTTGCAAGAGTTAAGACTCAGCTGGATCTTAAATCGAAAACTGAAAAGCTCGAAAAGGTTAATGAATGGTTGAGCAAGAAAATTGATAACTGGCTGAAGGCGAGCGTAAGCAAGCCAGGGAGTGTGGAGACAAACGATCTGAGTGCTAAATTGATAGAATTCGATAAAAACCAAAGCTTTGTTATGAAAGATATTTGTCTTGAGCTAAGTACATCGATAAAGGAGATTGAAAAACTAATTGGTAAAAGTTACAATTCAGATGCTAAAGGCCAAATTAAAGAAATTGTTAAGCGCCTGGCAGATTCATTGGCAAAACTTGAAAAATTATAAATGAAAAAGTAATTATAATTTCTGATGGAAAATAACACGATAGGCATACCTCTTATATTGATCGTTGATGATAATCCGAAGAACCTTCAAATACTTGGAAACTATTTACGAAAGGAAGGATTTAAAGTTGAATTTGCTTTAGATGGGAAATCAGCTCTGGATTGGATCAAGCGAAGTGAATTTGATCTTATTCTTCTTGATATAATGATGCCGGGGATGGATGGTTTCGAAGTTTGTAAGATTATTAAGAGTGACCCGGATAAACAAAAAATTCCGATAATATTTCTTACTGCCAAAGTCGATTCTGAAAGCATCATAAATGGGTTTGATCTTGGTGCTGTTGACTATGTTGTAAAACCATTCAACCAGAAGGAATTGATTGCAAGAGTCAGAACACAAATAGAAATTAAGAAGAACCGCGATGAAATTGCACGGAACCTTAGTGAAATAAAACATAAAAGCAAACTCATTACATACAGTATAAAATATGCACAAACAATTCAGACAGCTGTATTGAAAGCATTTCAGAATGGATATGACTTTTTCCCTGAGCAATTCTGCCTTCTACTTCCAAAGGATATTGTCAGCGGGGACTTCTTTTGGTTTCACAAAATCAATAATAAGCTGCTGACCGGAGTTTTTGACTGTACTGGTCACGGTATTCCGGGTGCATTTATGAGCATTCTGGGTGTAACACTATTGAATGAAACAGTAATCAGAGAAAAAATTACTGAGCCGCATTTAATATTGAACCGCTTGAGAGAAAAGATCATAGAAGCCCTGGGACAGAAAGGAGTCTCCACTGAGGTAAAAGATGGTATGGATGGCTCAATAATCAGTTTTGACAAAACAAGTAAGAATCTTTTTTACTCGGGAGCATATAATCCATTATACATCATTCGTGATAATAATATTATTGAATTAAAAGGCGACAAAATGCCATTGTCCTACCATCCAAATATGGTCAGTTTTTCAAACCATGAAATAAAGACTAAACCGGAAGATATTATTTATCTGTTTACTGACGGTTACATGGATCAATTTGGCGGGCAGAAAGTGAAAAAATTCCGCTCGGCTCAATTTAAGGAAGTACTGTTAAGAAATCATAAGAAACCTTTAGCAGAACAAAAGCAATTGCTGTTGGATGGTTATCTTAATTGGAAGGGTAATGAGGAACAGGTTGACGATATTACTGTAGTAGGGCTGAAACTTTAATTTAAAAGTCGGAATTCAGGAGTCGGAAGTCGGAAGTTTGACAAAGACTACTGTTCTGCTTCGGTCTTCGGGCTGTTAAAATATTTTTCAACTGAAAATAAAAAATAAAAACTGAAATGAAAAAAGAGAGTGAAAATTCCTTTTCAAAAAGTACTGAAATACTTGTTGTTGAGGATAGTATCACCCAGGCTACCCAGATTAAGCATCTGTTGGAAAGTCATCAATATAGAGTAGTTGTTGCTAATGATGGGAAAGAGGCACTAAGTAAGATTTCAAAGCGTAAGCCATCTTTGGTTATCTCGGATATCATGATGCCGGAGATGAATGGGTATGAACTTTGCAAACAAATTAAATCAAATAAGACTACGAGTCATATTCCGGTGATATTACTGACCCGGTTATCCGATTCAGAGGAAATCATTGAAGGCCTTTCCTGCGGAGCCGACAGTTTTATTACCAAACCTTACAATGAAAAGTTTCTTCTTTCTCATATTGAAAAAATCCTTTCTGAGCAATATATAGCGGACAAGAATAAAGTGCCCTTTGGCACGCAAATCCTTTTCAAAGGAAAAAAACGTTTTATCCAGTCGGAACAGCAAAGTGTAATTAACTTAATGCTGAGTATTTACGAAGGAGCTATTCTGCAAAACGAAAAACTTATTCAAACCCAGGAAGAATTGAGATTGTTAAACGAACGGCTGGAATCAATTGTAGTGGAAAGAACATCTGATCTTTCGGAAGAGATAAAATTGAGTAATCAAATTGCAGAAAGGCTTAAGGAAAGCGAAGAAAAATTCCACTCTATAACAGAAAATTCAGCGGATGCCATATTTATATCTGATAAACAGGGGAAGTACCTTTATACCAATAAGGCAGTGACAGTAATGCTTGGTTTTACTTCTGAAGAGATGAAGAGTAAATCAATCATTGATCTTTCACCCTGGGACAAAAGAGATGAATATCTTGAGATCTTTAAGCAAGTGCTTCGTGAAGGCAAAGTCTTCACTGAAATCGAGCTTCTGAAAAAAGACGGCAACTTCATTTCAACAGACCTGAACTCGGTTTTATTACCCGGGGGTCTGGTATACGGAAGCTGCAGGGACATTTCAGAACGCAAACATGCTAAAGAGGATCTTATCAAAGCTAAGGACAAAGCAGAAGAGAGCGACAGGTTAAAAAGTGCTTTCCTTCACAATATCTCCCATGAAATCAGGACACCGATGAATGCAATAGTTGGATTTTCTGCCCTGTTGGGTGAACCTGGCGTTGATACACAAACTCGCCAGTCATTTATTGAAGTAATCAAGCAGAGCAGTAATAATCTGCTCTCAATCATAAACGATATTGTGGATATTTCTAATATCGAGGCCAACATTGTAAAAATTGTAAAAAGTGAGACAAATTTTAATACGATTCTTAATTCGCTACGTAATCAATTCTTACCCAATGTCGTTGATAAAAAAATTCAATTGATTTGCAAAACAGGTGTGCCCGATTCGGATGCATTCGTTATTACTGACAATGCCCGATTAACTCAGATCCTTTCAAACCTGATAAATAATGCTATTAAATTCACTGACAAAGGGTATGTAAAAGTTGGTTGTGAGCTAAGAGATAAGTTTCTTGAATTTCGTGTTTCTGATACAGGAATTGGAATACCTGAAGAATTTCAAACGAAGATATTTGATCGTTTTTACCAGGTACAAAACTCAATTTCAAGGTTGTACGAAGGAACAGGACTTGGCCTTGCCATATCAAAAGCCTACGTGGAACTTCTGGGTGGTAAAATCTGGCTCACATCAGAACCGGGTGCAGGCACATCATTCTACTTTACAATTCCTTATGAAAGACAAACCATTGAACCTTTGCCGGTCATTGATGAACCGGTAGATAAAAGATTTGTTTTTAAGGAAAAAATAACAATTCTCATTGCTGAAGATATTGACAGCAATTTTCAACTGGTAAGATACTTCCTGTCCGGTACCAATTCTGATATAATAAGAGCTGCCAACGGAAAAGAGGCAGTAGAAAAATGTCTTTCAAACAAGAGTATCAATCTGATTTTAATGGACATTAAAATGCCTGAAATGGACGGCTATACTGCCGTTAAATTAATACGCGAAGCTAATATGACAATCCCAATTATTGCCCAGACAGCTTATGTAGATGACAGTGATAAAGCAATTGAATCCGGGTGCACAGGTTTCATCTCAAAACCATTTGATAAAAAAAGCCTCTTACAGGTTATTCAACAGTTTATTTAAACTACATTTTCCTATAAATTTTATTAATTCTTTCTGGAATTCCTGGTGTAGGTTGCCGTGCCGTTAGCGTTCATGCCGATTCCATGACATGAGAGATAAAAACAATATTGATTATCTTTGAATAAAAAAGAATGCCGGGACGGACCCTTAAAATAATATCAGATAGCCTTTTAGATGATTTTCTTAAATCAATCGATTTCGATCTGGATTTAACTCTCGATTCGATAGAGGGTGATTCTGTACCGGTTGACTATTTTAAGTTTTATAATTCTGTTTCATCTGTATATTCATCAAAAATAGAGGGTGAGAATATTGACTTTGATTCCTACTATAAGTATAAGTTTTTAAATGTAAAATATAAGGCTGATTACACTAAAAAATCTGATGACTTATTACTTGCATATGAATTTGCTTCAGAAAATAATCTCAATTATGAGAATGTACTAAAAGCTCATTCGATACTAAGCAGCAACCTTCTACCTAAAAATCAGAGGGGTGTGGTCAGGAATAATCCAATGTTTGTATTAAATAGTGATGACCGAATAGAATATGTTGCTGCTGAACCAAATAAAGTCAAATCCGAGACTGATAAACTTTTCCTAGACATTATTCTCCTTATAAAAGAGGATCTTTCACTTAGCGAAATTTTCTATTATGCATCCTACATCCATTTGGTTTTTGTAAAGATTCATCCATTTCAGGACGGAAATGGAAGGACTGCAAGACTCCTTGAAAAATGGTTTCTCATCGAAAAATTAGGTAAAAAAATTGTCTCGGTCGAATTAGAAAAAAACTATTATAGAAACCTCCCGGATTATTATAAAAACATTAGAAAGTTAGGACTTGAATACGAGGAACTGGATTATTCCCAAAGCCTTGACTTTCTTACGATGACTATATCTGGATTAAAGACTCAAACAAAAAATCACTAAACCCAACACGGACGGTTGTGGTAAGCTGCTTGTCACAATATTTGCTATTGTGCTCAATACCGAGACAGCATCGTATTGCATTAAACCGCGACCGCTCCTTAACCTCCTTAATCGTCCTTTACCGTGACTATTTACCGGCTCCGATCAGCCTTCTACTGACATAAACACTATATAGCTTAAATCATGTAAATGTGCCAGCTATGCGCCAGTTGAATGATAATAAGAAAAGCGCATTCAGTCATTATGAAGCTGTTTGCGCTTTTATATTTGTAGCCCTACCAGGAATCGAACCTGAATCTAAGGTTTAGGAAACCTCCATTCTATCCATTGAACTATAGGGCCGGATCACCGCCGCAAAAATAGGCCATTTTTTTATTATAGCAAACCCCTATGGCTTAAAATGTCTGGGAGTCTACGAGTCCGGGAGTCCTGGAGTCCTGGGGTCTAAGGGTCATGCATTCATGCAGTC
>JAHEYW010000130.1 GCA_023251395.1 Bacteroidales bacterium | reverse complement strand
TGACAGGACCCTGAGCAAAAACTTCATATTATATGATTATATTACTGGTCTCCCGAAGACTACATCAGTAGCTCCTACAAGATTTCGCCAGGATCTTGGCACCTATCTCAGAAAAGATGTTCAGGCAAGAATGGGCTACAGGCGAGCTTTTGGAGGACACAATATTGCAGCGACTCTTGTTTACGAGATCAAGCGGGTCGACAACAACAGTGTCTGGGCAAGAAGGCAGTACGATGATATCTACACGACTCCTATTATTAGCCAGGGAAGTCTTACCAACCAGACAACAGGTGGGACGCGCTCTTATGAGGCATATCTTTCATACATTGGAAGGGTTTCCTACGACTTCAAGAGTAAATACCTGGTCGACCTCAGCTTCAGGGAGGATGGAACATACAGATATGCAGCCAACCAGAGATGGGGATTCTTCCCTGCTGTTTCAGTAGGATGGAGAATTGGTCAGGAGGCTTTTTTCAAAAACAATATTCCATTGGTTACAGATCTGAAACTCAGGGCTTCCTGGGGTAAATCAGGTCGCGATGCAGGTACCGCATTCCAGTATTATGAAGGATACTCCTTTGGTGGAGTAAGCGGCGGTTTTATATTCAACCCCGGTACCCTTACCCTTGGTATGGTACCTCCCGGAATTGTGAACTCTAATCTCACCTGGGTTAGTACAACCATAGTCAACGCGGGCTTTGACCTGGATATGTGGAAAGGTAAGCTGGGAGTTGTATTTGATGTATTCAAGAGGAACGAGGATGGTCTTCTTGCAACCCGCGCCACAGCATTACCCAACACATTTGGCGCATCCTACCCTCAGGAGAACCTCAACAGTCAGTGGGAACAGGGATTTGATTTTAGTATTTCACACCGTAACACAATAGGAAAATTCAATTATGGAATTATCGGTACCTTTACCTATACCCGTACATACCTCAAACATGTTGAGCGCGCCCCGAATCAGAATACCTGGGATGTATGGAAAAATGGTAGTGATACTTATAATGATCAGGGAAGACTCCAGGGCAGGGTGTTCATGCAGGAGAGAGCTGGTATCTATACCAGTATCACTCAGACAGAACTAGCACCTCTTAACGGTGGATCAAGCGGTAACTATTTTGTACTGCCTGGTATGGATATATTAAAAGATACCGATGGGAACGGAGTTCTAAACGGAGACGATGCATTGCCAATAACGTGGTCAGGTGCAGGAACTAACCCGCCTCTGCAGTTTGGAACAAATCTCAATGCCAGTTACATGGGTTTTGATATAGCTGTCAACCTGGCAGGATCTTCACTGTTTACAATGGCCAAAGCCAGAGGTGATCAGTGGGGATATGGAGTACAATACAGGTTTTTCCTTGCAGAATATCTCGACCGCTGGCATACAGCGAATGATACTGATAATCCTTTCGACCCGGCAACAAAATGGATACCTGGCAAATGGGAAGCTCTTACTATTAATACCAGCGGTACCCAAACAGGTACTACAACTGATAAATGGAGAATGAATGCAACTTATTTAAGGATGAAGACTCTTGAGCTCGGATACAATATACCTGCAAAATATACCAAAGTGATAGGACTCAGTAGTGCAAGGGTATACTTAAACGGGTATAACCTGTTCACAATATGTAATCCTTTCCTTAAAGACATGGACCCTGAAAGGGATGAAGGTGCATTTTCAGCAGGAAATACTTATCCCCTTATGCGATCATATAATATTGGTCTGAATATTAAATTTTAATAAGTAAAGAAATGAGAAGAGGATTAATATATATAGCGGTTTTTACATTCTTACTGTTCCTCGGAGCATGTAAGGATTTTCTGAACCTTGAACCACTAGACAGGGTGTCTAAAGAATACCTGTTCCAAACCCCTGCAGGGGTGAAAACCCTGATAGCGACCCTTTACAACAGAATGCCGATGGAAGACTTTGTTTACCATCCAAATAATGGGTTTAATGTGCATCCCGGAGGTGGTACTTATGGTGACTGTGGATGGAGCCTTTCAGGAAATTCAGATGAAGCAGTACTTACAGGGGCAAGCGGTTATACCACCCAACCTAATACGTCAATTACAGGTTTCTGGGATTATACAGGTATCAGGTATATTAACCAGTTTCTGGCTGATATTGTCAGCCTTAAGGCTAAAGGCAAGCTTGATGATGCAACATATAATACGCTGTTTGGTGAAGCCCATTTTCTGCGTGCCTATACTTATTTTGCAATGGCAAGACGTTACGGAGGAGTTCCCATTATTACTGAGCTGCAACCATTACCTACATCTTCTATTAGTGAAGTTCTGGTTCCCCGTTCAACTGAGAAGGCGACATGGGATTTTGTGTTAAGCGAACTGGACCTGGCCATAGCAAATCTTCCGACTGCCAGACCTTCAGATGGGGTTGACAGAGCCACAAAATGGGTTGCACTGGCCCTCAAGTCGAGAGCTGCACTTCATGCTGCATCCGTTGCCAAATTTTGGAGCAAGGCGCCTTTGGCTGGTGCTGCAGTTGATGCCGGCCTGGTTGGAGGAATGACCACTACTGATGCAAATAATTACTATTTACAATGTATTAATGCATCGAAGCAGATCATAGACAATACAGATTTCAAGCTTTATAAACCCACACCTGCAAACCCGGCCGAAGCAGCGAAAAATTATCAGGATATGTTCGAATCACCATCATTTTCAAATCCTGAAATAATCTACCTAAAGGACTATATTGACGGGTCAAGCAACAGCGGTCAGGGTCATGTAACTGATTTCTGGTTTTATCCGAAACAGCTATGTTACCATACTCTTTATGTGTCATCAAGATGGAGCACAACCCTTGATATTGTAGATGTTTTTGAAGATTACACAGATAATGGTACAGGGGCAAGTGCTCCGATAAAGACACGTACCGATGGTATTGAGAACATATATTCTGCCCTCCCAGGTAACCTTGCTACTATACCTGCATATCCGTTCCAGACTTATAGCAATCAGTACGAACCATTTTTGAATAAGGATGCAAGGCTGACTGCAGCCGTATTGTTGCCTGGTTCAACATTCAAAGGCACTCTCATAAATATGCAGGGTGGTCTGATACAATCAAATGGCAATACTATAATATATAAAGATGGCCAGGGTATCGGACTGGACGGGAAAACATATTACAGCTACGGGTCACTTAATATCAGCGGATATTCAGGTTTCGGTGCAATGGGTACAGCACAGGCAAACTACAGCAATACCGGCTTTGCACTGAGAAAATTCCTGCAGGATTCCAAGACAGTTACAAACTTTGGAATGTTTGGCTCAACCCAGTCATGGATCGACATGCGTCTTGCTGAGATCTATCTCAATTATGCAGAAGCTGTAGCTGAAAGCGGGCAGGGTGATGCCACACTGGCAGCAACATGCCTTAATGCAATCCGCAAAAGAGCTGCTCATACAGACAATATCCCTCTTACAGCTAATAATGTTCTCAAAGAGAGAAGGGTTGAACTGATTTTCGAGGATCATCGCTACTGGGATCTGATACGAAGAAGGGATTTCAGCACACTGTTTAGTTCCTATAGTAGAAAATCTCTTGTCCCGTTAATTGACCTCAGGCAGAATCCACCGAAGTATGTTTTCCTTCGCGCATTAAACTACTATGACAATTCAAACAACGGATTGACATTCCTGCCCAGGCAGTATTATTTGAGTATACCGGGTGTTTCTACGAATCTTTTAATCCAGAACCCTGAATATTAATCTGTAAAAATCTGTAGATATGAAAAAAATATATAATTTGGTTTTCATTGTCGGATCTCTTCTGTTCACCTTAAATTCCTGTAAGGTAGATAATTTCCCTTTGCCGGATGCACAGGTGTACGGGGCTATACGAGATAGTATCGGAGGAGGCCTTGTTGAAACTGATGCGAATTCGACCACAGGTTCATTGATAGGCGTTTATGAGCTGGGGAAATATGAGGCAAACCCTCTGCGTAGAACATGGCTTATAAAACCAAGCGGCGAATACCGTAACAACCTTGTTTATTCAAATGCGTACAGATTTGATTTTACAAGCTGTAATTTCTTTCCAATTACATTAAATCAAACTATTAAATCTGGGGAAAACAAGCTCGATTTTACCATTGTTCCCTTCATACGCATCAAGAACCTTTCAATTACTTACGATGCTGCGGGAAATAAGATCAATGCCTCATTTACCCTTGAGGGCGGAAGGCCCAGTGTTAAAGTTTCAAGGGTTACTCTTTACGCCTGGACAGATATGTATGTTGGTGACAATGTGAAGAAGACTATGACTACCGGAACAGGCACACCAACCAGATCTTACACCGGTGCTGCACAGACAATCAATCCGGCAACAGTAATCACTTTGTCGATTGACCTTGCTGCAAACCAGACCACAGACAAGAATGGATTTGGAGTACACAGGAATTACTACTTCAGAGTAGGCGCCCTGGCAACCGGCCCGACTGGTGTAGGAACCATCAAAGTCAATTATGCTCCGTATGTTGTTATAGCTCTTTAGAGTTATTGACTGATAAATTTCAGGTTAAACCTGATTTATTATAGGGGCTGTCTCGAAAGACAGCCCCTATTTATTTCCTCTCCATTATCTTATGAAGGCCTCACCCCCTCGGTCCCCTTCTCTTTGAATTACCTCATCCCCCAGCCCCTTCTCCTGAAGGAGAGGGGGGGTAAAACGCTAATAGTCAGATTCTTAAGTCCCTCTCCTTAAGGAGAGGGTCCCGATAGCTATCGGGATAGGGTGAGGTGTTCATCTGAGATGGGTGATAGGGTGAGGTGCTCAAATAAAAGAGAAGGATATGGTTTGAGTTATATTCTTATTGCACAGATTGGATGCTATGCACCAGAGTTACCCTTAATACCATAAAGACTATTCAGGATATTCTTTCCAGTCTTTGTTTTGAAATACTTTTCACCTATGGCTTGGGCAGAAGAGGTCATATTGTCTTCATCGATGTTGACAAGAAAATCAGCTTCCACGAGAGCCTGGAAATCATTACCATCAATTTTTGTATAAGTATGATGATTGCCAATAATGAATAAAACTCTTTCGATCACATGAACGCTTATACCAATTCTTTCAAGTATGTCCCTGGCAACCGGAGGTCCTTCAATTTCCTGGTACTTACCCGAACAGGACCCGTATTTTCTTTCAGATTCTGGAATCCCGATATCGTGCAGGATCCCGGAAATTTCAGTTATTAATATCTGTTCATCTGTAAATCCTTCATTGCGGCAGATTGCTGAGGCAAATCCATATACCTTCAGTGCATGGTTGATACGTCTTACATCTTTACCAAAATAATTAATCATTTCAATAAGAACTCTTTCCTGCATAATAATATATTTATATTAAATCAGATAATCATTTTTTATATTCAAGATACTTTATTATTCTTTATCCGGTCACACTTATTGAGAACATAATATATTCAAAATTACTAATTTTAACAGGTGAGAAATTATCATTATATTTGATACAGTTCTCTGAAGAATGAAATAATTTTTTAAAAAGTTATGTTTTTTTCCAGGTCTGAATGAACTTCAATATTCATAATTGGAGTATTTAAATCAGCATCCTGAAGCTTATTATACATCAGAATTTTAGGAATATCTTATTACATATTTAGTTGACATGAAAAGGTAATTGATCATTTTGCTCCTGTTTACAAGTATTCTAAACGGATCCGCACAAATTCCGGAAGAATCATCTAAAGAATCAGGAGCTTTTGATTATGGTTTGCATTTTGGTCCGGCCTTTTCTGGATTGACACATTCGCGGGCGGTCTTTTCAGGATACAGGACAGGTTTAACTGCCGGATTGTCCTGTGAATATCATTTGTTCCCACTGGCTGGTTTATCTCTGGAAGCTAATTATTCTACAATTGGTGGATCGGGTATAAACCCTGGTCTTATCTATCCGGAAACTTTTCTTGCATACAGAAGTTCATCTGTCGTAGTATCTTCTTCCGACCTGACTATCAAAACATTGGAAATACCACTTATGGTTAATATCAGGCCTGTCAGAGGTAATATTACTCCTGTTATATCAGTTGGATATTCTCTCGATTGCTTTCTAAGGGCAATTTCAAGAGATATGATTGCCACCAATGGGTCATACATTATTCCACTTTCTTATCGTAGTCAGCAGGATGTCACATCAAATTTCAATAAAATAAATCAGAGTATTGTATGCGGTGCAGGTATAGAATTCCCGGTTTCAAAATTTTCCTGTTCCATACAGGCAAGATATAAAACAGGCCTCATGAACATCAGCGGATTGAGCGGGCTAAAATATTTAAATCATCAGTATGATTTTTCTGTGAATACATTCGCCCTGATATTTTCAGTCAAAATGAATAATCTTTTTTAAACAGCTTAAAATAATATATTATGAAGAACCAGATAATGAAGTTTGTAGCTCTCCTTTTACTGACTATTAGTTTTAGTTATTTTTCCTGTAAGCCGAAGTCCTTTTCTGAGGAAGATGCGATGAAGCTCCAGAATGAACTTGAGCTTAACAGGATAAAGCAACAGGATTCCCTGAACACTGTTAAAAACAGAGTAACTTTCATAATCAGCCTGGTTGAAGCGGCTAAGACCACAGGTTTGAAATCGACCGGGTCAGCAACCGGTGTGTCTGGTGCGACTGTCACTTTAGGGCAGAACGGGGTTCTTATTCCAAGGACTTCTGATGCAACAGGTATGATTCTGTTCGATAATTTGCAGAGGGGCCGGGCTACACTTCATATTACCTTAACAAATTACTCAGAAATAAATGCCGTTCTTGATTTTGATAAAGCTGGTCCGGATAGTACAGCTGGAGGGAGGCAGGTAGGTCTTGTTTTACCAATGATTTCACTATCCGGCGCCAATACAGGAACTCTCAGAGGGACTGTAACATTTGAGGGTGACCTTAATAATAAGACGCAGGAACCCGTTCCTTCCGGAACAAAAGTAATTGCCACTGTGGATCCCGGATCTGCTGCCCTGGCTTCAATAGCTTCTGATATAATTGTAAGTATCAATTACGATAACCTGTCTATGGAGACAACTGCAGATGCCAATGGCAATTATTCATTTACTGTCCCGGGAACTTCGATGGGTTTATCTTATTCTTTAAAAGTCTCAGATTTTACATATAGCCAGAGTCTCCTTATGCTGACAAAGAATGGTGTGCCGGTAACCGGGGTTCAGTCTGTTCCGACCTACTTTGGTTCGACATTTTCAGCCGGTGCATCTGTCATACCCACGGTAAGTCCGGTTGTAGTCACCATTGGTGCACCTGATTATACTTTCACTGCTGCGGCTGCATCTGCAACTTTGACGGCAGGTTCTGTCACAGGAATATCCGTTACAACCCAGGGTGATAACTATATCAGTGGTAAAGTACTGGTTGTAATTGCCAGTCCAGGGGTACCATACGGAACAACAGCAACAGCAACTGCAACGGTAACAGCTGGCAAAATAACTGCAATTACTGTGACCAATGGAGGCAACAATTATTCTTCTGCGCCAACAGTGAGCATAGTTAACCAGGTAGAAAAGATCCAGGCAAAGGCAACTGCCACAATCGGGAGTGATGGCAACGTTACTAATCTGAACCTTGTTGCCAACGGGAATTCAGGTTATGTAGCAACTCCCAATGTTACAATAGCTCCTGCAGTTACTTCAGTCGGTTCAGGTGCTACCGCTGTTGCAAATATTGCCAATGGCAGTGTTACATCACTTACACTTCTGACTGGTGGATCGGGTTATACTGGAGTTAATACACCGGCAACTGTTGTAAACGCTCCTTCATCAAGTTCAGCCAGTATAAAAGGGACTGGTACGACAATCGTAAATATTTATCTTGGAACAGGGGTGAGGAGCATTGTTAATTAAAGCTGGAAGACGGAAGTCCGAAGTCCGAAGTCCGAAGTCCGAAGTAAGAAATCCTATTTTTTGTAGTCAGAACAGGCGAAGTCAGGAGACTTCGCCTGGCGTTCAGATAAGTATTGTAGCTTCTTTTACGATTTTGTCATTATCGGTGGCATGGATCTTAACGCCTATGCTAATTTTAGCTTCTGTAATATTGTCGATTATAGACCATATAATATCCCGTATTTCTTCTGCGTCAAAACTTTCAAAATCTTCATGGTCGATATACAGATGTACAAAAAGTACTGAATCTTCAATATCTATTTTGCCAAAAGCCTTTGTTATTCTGGCAAACCATATAAGTGATGCAGAATTGAAGTACTGCAGATTTAGCCTGAAATTGGTTTCACGTTTTGGTGTCAGAACATATCTGTTCACAACCTCAAGAAGAGGTTCATAAATTTTCGCAGCGTTCTCCGGTATTGATTTGCCTTCAAGAATCAGGTCTCCTGTGAGAAGATTAAAATCAATTATAGGAGCTTTTGCAGTCCCCTCAACAAAATAATGATATTCTTCCATCCCCATTTTATATCCTTAAAACCATAGCAAAGATCGTAATCTTTTGCCTAAGAAATATTCTGTTTGTCAATTAAAAGATGTTTTGGTCAAATAAAATCAATTACCGCTGGTTTTAACCGTCGTTTTGGGCAGGAGGTTAGATTGGCCTTCAGTTCAGATGCTTAATTACAGAATTATATACGGCAAGACGCACCGGATTTAAATTATAGTACTCTTTGTTTTCAAGAAGCCCGGTATTTTGTCGGTTAATCAGCAATATGACCGAAATTCTTTTTGAGGGGATAACGGTTATACTTGTACCTGTAAAGCCTGTATGACCAAAAGACCCTTCTGGCGCGTTCCTCATAAATGAGTTGGTTGGGTCCATCATCCAGCCAAGCCCATTTTCGAATTTGTCCCTGGAAAGAAATGTCTCCACAGTTTTTTCAGAAATAAATTGTTCACCCAGGTACTTACCTTTATTCATCAGGATATCAACAATTTTTTGTATGTCATCTGCGGTAGAAAATAATCCTGCCGCTCCTGATACACCTCTATTTGCATACCAGGCGTTACCATCATTTACTTCCCCACGTAAAATATAATTCCTCCATCCATTCCACTGAGTGGGTTCAATTTCTTTCACTCTGTAACCCAGGGTTGAGTCGTAGACCATTCTTTTCTCATATGGATTTCCTGGTGATGTAGCGGCAATTTTCCTGTACTTACCTTTGTCAAGAGGGTTAAATGTCGTGTTTCTCATTCCAAGGGGCTGGATGATATTCTGTTCCATGAACTCCTCAAGAGAAAGTCCTGAAACAATTTCGACAATTTCACCTAGAAGATCAAAACCAAGATCACTGTATCTGCGTTGTTTTCCCACAGGAAACATTAGTGGAAGGTTCTCTATTACCTTGTAAGCCTGTTTTTTATCTGATGCCAGGTAATACATTGGGTACCATTCATATAATCCTGCTGTGTGAGTAAGCAGATGACGGATGGTGATCTCTCTTCTTTCAGGTGAATCAAATGCCTTT
>JAHEYW010000324.1 GCA_023251395.1 Bacteroidales bacterium | reverse complement strand
TAAATCCGGGTTCAGTAATACTCTCTGGTGCATTGATGTTCGATTTTATTGGCTGGACCGGTGTTGCTGAATGTATATATGATGGGCTTGAATATGCTATCCAGAGCAAAAAGGTCACTTATGATTTTCACAGGCTCATGGAGAATGCCACTCTCCTGAAAACATCAGAATTTGCAAATGTGATTATTTCTAAAATCAAAAAGTAACAACTTAATAAACCAACGCTAATGGAAGACAAAATTTTCTTTTCGCAACTGGAAGAATCTATACGTAAATCCTGCCAGATAGAGAACAGCCTTTTTGAAAAATTTGAAGTAAAACGTGGCCTCAGAAACTCCGATGGCACAGGTGTTCTTGTCGGACTTACCAATATCGGGGATGTTGTTGGCTATAAAAAAGAAGACGGAAAAGTAATTGCAATACCCGGCAGGCTGCTTTACAGGGGAATAGATATTGAAGATATTACAAAAGGATTCCAGCAGGAAAACAGACATGGCTTTGAAGAGACTGTCTTTCTACTTCTTACAGGCAAATTACCAACCAATGCGGAGCTGGTTGAATTTTCTGCTCACCTGGCTGCCCTCAGAGCTCTTCCCGATGAGTTTACAAAAGATATGATTTTGTCGATGAAAGGCAAGGATGTTCTGAATATCCTTGCGCGTTCTGTCCTTGGCTTATATACCCTTGACCCAAATCCTGATAATATCGAACTGGATAATATGGTAAAGCAATCACTTAATATTATTGCAAAATTCCCGACAATAGTTGCATATTCCTACCAGGCATTACGACATCTCTATAAAGGTAAGACTCTTTCAATTCGGCACCCACAGCAGAAGCTCACAACAGCAGAGAACTTCCTTTACCTTATAAAAGGAGATTGCAACGGCTACTCCAAACTCGAGGCTGATCTGCTAGACCTTCTGCTTGTTCTCCATGCAGAACACGGGGGTGGTAACAACTCTACATTTACTATGAGAGTAACCAGTTCCTCTGAAACAGACATATATTCGTCCATAACATCTGCCATTGGTTCACTTAAGGGCCCACTTCACGGAGGAGCAAATGTGAGGGTACTGGAAATGATGGACAATATGAAAAAGAATGTCAGGGACTGGACAAATGAACAGGAGGTAACAGAATATCTTCTGAAGATCCTGAACAAAAAGGCTAATGATTTTTCAGGAAAGATATATGGCATAGGTCATGCAGTTTACACGATATCAGACCCCAGGGCTGGCATATTGAAAGCAAAAGCAAGGGAACTTGCAATGGAAAAAGGACGACTTGATGAATTTGAACTCTATTCACTGGTTGAAAGACTTACACCTGAGGTATTCAGAATTTTCAAAGGTGAGAAATCCACAAAGGTTGTCTGTATAAATGTCGACTTCTATTCCGGATTCGTTTACTCATGTCTCGATATTTCCAAAGAGCTTTATACCCCGCTTTTTGCAATAGGAAGAGTTTCAGGATGGTGTACCCACAGGATTGAAGAGCTTACATTCTCAGCCAAGAGACTTATCAGACCTGCATTCAAAAATGTATACCCCGAGAGTGAATATTTACCATTAAGTGAGCGTTAATACCGAAAATTATGAACGAAAGTGATATTAATTATGATGTTCTCATCGTAGGTGGCGGCGTAGTCGGAACGGCTTTGCTCTATACCCTGAGTAAATATACCAGCATCAGCAAATTAGCCCTGATAGAGAAATATAACGATCTTGGACTTGTCAACACAGCTTCCACCAATAACAGTCAGACTCTTCATTTTGGTGATATTGAGACAAATTATACTTTCGAAAAAGCCAAAAGTGTTAAACTCATGGCTGATATGGTCATGAAATATCTGGAGAATGAGAATGTATCTGATCCTGAGAAAAGAATATTCAGCAAGTACTCAAAAATGGTACTTGCAGTTGGAAAAACTCAGGTTGAAGATCTGAGAAAACGGTTCGAGAAATTCAGTCAGCTTTTTCCAAACCTGAGAGCTATTGAGCGTGAAGAGATAGGCAGGATAGAACCAAGGGTTGTTGAAGGAAGGGATCCCGCTCAGGAAATATTTGCCATGGTAACTGAAGATGGTTATACGGTGGATTTTAAAAGGTTATGCCACTCTTTTACAGATAACGCTAAAAAACTTAAACCCGGCATTGAAGTTCTTTTTGAAACCAGACTGCTGAAAATAGAGAAAAAAGAGGATCACTTTTCAGTCAGAACAAATAAGGGAGAGATCAAAGCCAGAGTTGTTGCAATAGCTGCAGGAGGCCACAGCCTTATGATTGCCAAGTCATTGGGGTATGGAAAGAATCTGTCGATATTATCAATGGCAGGAAGCTTTTACACGGCTCCAAAGGTGCTTAACGGAAAGGTTTATACAATACAGGCAGCAAAACTTCCATTTGCTGCTGTTCATGGGGATCCTGAAGTTCACAATGAAAATATTACACGGTTCGGACCAACAGCCAAACCGATTTTCTTTCTTGAAAGGCATAATAATTCCACCTTTCTGGAGTATTGGAAAACATTTGGTCTTGGACTGAGTCCCA
>JAHEYW010000129.1 GCA_023251395.1 Bacteroidales bacterium | reverse complement strand
TATTTACTCTTCTTATTAAAATACTTGCATTTTCATACCTTATAAGGAACTATGGCTTAAAGACGTGTCTTGCACTTACACCATTCCTTATTGCAGGTTTTACAGCAATTGCAATAGTTGTTGGCATGCTGATGGGTTATACTCCTGCTGCTCCTTCCGGCTTCATTATATTCTTCCTTCTGATGGCCCTCAGCCGGCTCTTCTCAAAATCACTTAAAGATTCAATCGAATCACCGGCTTTCAAAGTTATTTACCAGACAGTTGATGAGAAGGTCCGTTATGAAGTACAATCCGGTATAGATGGTACAGTTAACGAAATGGCAGCTTTAAGCTCAGGTATTCTTCTTGCCGGCCTTGGAGCCCTTTCATTTATAAAGCTCATACATTTTTCATGGGTGCTTTTTATAATAATTATTTGTTGGATAATTCTTGCTTTGAAACTTTATAGTGAATACAGAGGTTCTATCAGAAAATCATTGGAGGCAGTCGGAACTACAGATTCTTCAGTATCAAACAACCGCATAATTTTTAGCCTTAAAAACAGGGTTGCCGGAAACGAATTGTTCAGGCATGAATATTTTAATATTATTACTGGTAATCTTACCTCGTTAGAGCATTCTGAAAACAAATGGTTTCTAAACAAAGTCATCGGTCATGCAAGAAGTTTTCAGGACTTAAGCCTCATGCCCGCACTTAAAAAAATTGCAGGTAACAGAGATGTAGAAGAGGTATACAGGCACAATGCGATTGAGGTTAATGACGAAATTGAAACGACAAAGGGCGATACCCGGAAACTTGACCAGAAAGGTCACACTAAAGCTGATGATGAAAAGTTAATAGCTGCCCGAAAGACACTATCAGGAGACAGATTGCCACAGACAACTGAAATCCTCAGGCTTCTGCGTGATAATAACATTGAATCAAAGAGGTATGCGATATATATGATAGGGAAATTCAGGATCAGGGATATGATATCTGAAGTCTCCGAATGTCTTTCATTACCAGGTCTTGAAACAGAAGCCTCCTCTGTTTTGAGCAGTTTTGGTTCAGATGCATCTGACGACCTGCAGAGGTTCTATCTGAATTCTTCCGGAAGCCTGAATACAAGCAAACTTATTCTCAGGTTACTGGGTAAATTGAACACCAGGGAGAATAACATATTCCTTTTTGCCAGGTTATGGTCTAATTCACGACAAGTGAAAGAAGTTGCCCTTAAATCTCTTATCGATTGCGGATTTAAAGCAAATGCTGAAGAAAAAGACAAGCTGAACCAGCTTATTTCGGATATCATAGGAATGATAACCTGGAATATTTCAGCCCAGCTTTCCCTGACAAAGGCAAATGATAAAATTCTTCTTGAAGTAATACAAAAAGAAACTTTTGCATGGAATTCATTCCTGTTCAATCTTCTTTCTATTACATATGATTCAGGATCTGTTTCCAAGATCCGGGCTAATATTGAAACGGGAACTGTCGAAGGAGTCAATTATGCCCTTGAAATGATTGATATGGTGATTGACGAATCAATTAAAGCTAAACTGGTTTCTCTTGTAGATGTGGTTCCGGATGAAGAAAAGCTTAAAAACCTGCATACATTTTATCCGGGTGAGGTCCCGTCTTATGATAACCTTATTGAGGATATACTGAACCGTGATTACAACCTGATTAGTATCTGGGCTAAAGCATTTACTCTGAGACATCTTGATATTATCAGCGGGGAACACCTTAAAGAGACTGTTTTTGCATTGCTTTTCAGCCCTGAAAAGATACTTCAGGAGGAAGCAGCCAGCCTTATTGGCAGAACAGACAAAAGCTTATTTGGAGAGATTCTTCACAGGCTTCCAAAAGGTGAAACAAAGTGGCTTGGCAATATTGTTTCAGGAAATACAACCACGGAAAGCAATCTTTTTGAGAAAGTAACATTCCTGACTAAATTATTTAATCACATACCTGAAGATGAACTTCTGTTACTTGCCGGTTCTGTTCAATATCACAAACCAGAGGAGCTTAGAGCAAAAACGGGATTACCGGATTCTATAATCTGGATTTTGCAACCTGACTTTACAATATTAGAATCATTTGGTGTTTTCGATTCTGATCTTTCTGAATTAAATGAACAGAAATCATTTGCATCAGATGTCTTTATTTACTTATTACCATTTTCAGGTCTTGAAGAATTCCGAAAAAGTTTTCCGGATAATTCTTTTGAAATATATAATTACATTGATTTACAAGTGAAAAACGCCTGATCGCTACCATGACGTCTAAAAAAACTACCATATTCCGTCAGCTGATTTTCAATATAGTGATCCCGACTCTGTTGGCACTGTTAATCATTGCGATCTACAACTTTTATAATACTAAGAACCTTATTACCAGGGGAAACGACGAGATAAACTCGATTATATCCAACGAGATTACAAAGATCCTTAAGTTTCAGGACCTCTCTTTTGACCTTATCGATGGAGAACTAAACTCCCGGTTTAAAACTTTAAGTGAAGAACTTATAAATAAATATCTCCCTAAAGCCAGTGATATTAAAAATGCTGACCTGTACGAGATAAGGAACAAGATGGGAATGGATACGATAAATGAGGATATTTATATAATTTCTACCGAAGGTGTTATTATTAATACTACTAAAAAGCAGGATCTCAACCTGAATATGTTTGGCTTTGGAGAAGCGACTAAACAATTTCTGCAGGGGATTTTTAAAACTGGCGAATTCAATTCTCCCGTTTTTGCCATTGAACAGAGCAGTAAAAGAGTAAAAAAATATTCCTACTACCCTACAAAAGACAGAAAATATATTGTTGAACTGGGTGCCTATTCAAAAAAAGCAGAGGAAATACTTCAGGCAATTGAAGAAACCAAGAATGAGCTGAAGAATGAGGTTAAAGGAATTATTGATGTTGAACTATTCCTCTATGCAGACTACCCTTTCTGTCTTAACAAGGACGCTATGGAACTTCCTGATCAGAAGGACACTTTGCAGAAATCATTTGCTGATAAGGATACGATAAGCTTCATTAAACGAACAGGCCGATTGTGGTTACAGTATCAGTATATCTATATGGAAAGATCCGGATCAAAAGCTAAAGAAGCCTCAAACCTTTACAAAGGATCAGTAATCCGTATAGTTTCTGATCGTACCAGCCAGATAGCACTTTTCAGAACAGAAGCCATCAAATTTCTTTTAATCTTTTTCTTTACTATTACAATCCTTTCATTCCTGATTTACAGGAAAACGATGGTTATTACTCTGCCTATAAAGAAACTGGTTGAAAATGTTGACAGGATCACCAATGGAAATTTGCGGGAGAGGGCAGCAGTTATGGGTAATAATGAAATTACAAAGCTGTCAGAGAAATTCAATATGATGATCGCCCAGCTTGAGAGTTATTACTATGAGCTGGAGGAAAAGGTTAAGGAAAGAACATTAAAGATTGAGAAACAAAAGGAAGAACTGGCAAGCCAGAGAGATGCTCTTGCTGAAAAGAATGCGCAGCTGAATGAAGCATACCTGGAGATTGAGGAACAGAAAAAGCATATTATGGACAGTATTTATTATGCCAGAAGAATTCAGACAGCTATTCTGCCATCCTTCTCACTTCTTGATTCAAAACTGAAAACATATTTTATATTCTATCTTCCGAAAGATATTGTCAGCGGCGATTTTTACTGGATGACAGATGTTGACGGGCTTGTTATGCTTGCGGCAGTTGACTGTACTGGTCATGGCGTACCTGGTGCCTTTATGTCTATCGTTGGCTATAACCAGCTGCATAATGCTGTCAGCGTAAAGAAAGCAAGAAAAGCTTCGGATATTCTGAATGAACTTAACCAGGGAGTAATAAACACCCTGAATGAAAATACGAGCGCCACATCAATTAAGGATGGAATGGATATGACGTTATGTGTTTTCGATTTTAAAAAGAATAAGCTCGATTTTGCCGGTGCAAATAATCCGATTATACTGATCAGGGATAATGAACCAGTTAAATATAAAGGAGACAGGTTTCCGATTGGTGCTTATGTCGACGACAGACCTCAGACTTTTACAAATAATGAAATAGAGTTGAAAAAGGGAGATATGATCTATCTTTTTTCAGATGGCTATGCAGACCAGTTTGGCGGACCGGAAGGCAAGAAATTCTTTACCAGGCGATTTGAAGAGTTGCTTTTCCAGATACATGCGAAACCACTTGAGGAACAGAAGGAAATGCTCAAGACAACTCTCTATGACTGGATGGGAAATAATGGTCAGGTAGATGACATTCTGGTGATTGGTGTAAAAATATAGTAAACAATGTACTTTATATTATAAACTATGGGGACAAACTTAAAAACTGAAAAATTTAATCCGTTCCCGGGATTAAGACCCTTTCTGCCTGAAGAGAGTGACCTGTTTTTCGGGAGAGAGTTAGAAAGTGAAGAGGTCCTCGGTAAGTTGCTCTATAACAGATTTATAACTGTTATTGGAGCTTCGGGAAGCGGTAAGTCATCTCTAATTTATTGCGGTGTGTTACCGCGGGTAAAAAAACTAGGAAATGATCCTTCTCTATGGAAGATCCTGACATTCAGACCAGGTAATGATCCTTTGGACAATCTGACTGATGCCCTTCTCGAAGGTATCTCTATGGACAAAAATAATCAACCTGAAAGACAGGTGATCTCTGACCTGATTAATTCTGGACCAGACGGAATTATAAAGGTGATCAAGAATTATATACCTGGTAAAAAAGTTCTTCTTCTGGTTGACCAGTTCGAGGAGCTTTTTAGATACAAATCGACTGGTTCTGAAGTTGTTTCAGCTGACCAGGCCGCTTCATTTATCGGTCTTATTGAGAAGTCGGTTGAACAAAGAGAAGTTGAAATAAACATAATCATCACCATGAGATCCGATTTTATCGGAGAATGTGCACATTTTCAGGTATTTACTCAGTTGATAAATAACAGTAATTACCTTGTTCCCCATATGAACAGGGACAATTACAGAGCTGCTATTGAAGGTCCAGTTAAATATGTCAATGCAAAGATTGACCCTAAACTGGTTGAGACTCTGCTTGAAGATATTGGTGATCAGACAGACCAGCTCCCTGTTCTTCAGCATGCAATGATGCGTACCTGGTCTTACTGGCAGGAACTTGATGAACCCGATCGGCCACTGTCGTTTACAGACTATGACTCAGTTGGTACAATGAGCGACGCCATGTCGAGACATGCAAATGAGGCATATGAGGAACTTGACCAGAGAGGAAAAGAGATTTGTGAGAAGACATTTAAAACTATTACTGAAAAGGGTGCTGATAATAAAGGAATAAGACACCCCTCCAGTGTAAAAACTATAAAGTCAATAATTCAGTGTACAAGCGAAGAGCTTTTCAATGTGATAGAGAAATTCAGGATTGCCTCCCGTTCTTTCGTTACTCCAAGGGAGAATTTCCCTTTGGGGGATGATTCTGTAATAGACCTTTCCCATGAAAGTCTTATGCGTTTATGGGACAGACTGAAAACATGGGTAGATGAAGAAGCAGGTTCAGTTCAGATGTACCTGCGTCTTTCAGAAGCGTCTGCTATGTACCAGCAGGGGAAAACCACCCTCTGGAGACCACCCGACCTTCAACTTGCCATCAACTGGCGGGAACAACAAAAACCGACATTGACATGGGCAGAGAGATATGATCCTGCATTTGAAAGAGCAATGGTTTACCTCCGTACCAGCGAGAAAGAATATATAGCTGAGGAAGAGAATAAGATCATGCTCCAGAAACGGCAGATCAGAAGAGTTAAAATTGTCGCAATGGTTGTAGGAGGTGCAGCAATCCTGTCCCTGGGCTTTATGTTATTTGCATTCGTTCAGAAAATTGCAGCCGATAACCAGAGGAAAGAGGCCGAAAGGCAAAAAATTGAAGCGGATACACAAAAATCAAATGCTGTTAAGCAGCAGACACTCGCTGAAATTGCGAG
Source organism: Bacteroidales bacterium (assembly GCA_023251395.1). Lineage (GTDB taxonomy): Bacteria > Bacteroidota > Bacteroidia > Bacteroidales > VadinHA17 > LD21. The sequence continues at coordinate 3,560 of JAHEYW010000129.1, read as the reverse complement.
AAAAGCCGCGGATTCAAGCGCAATTGTTGCCACTAATAATGCTGCAGAAGCTGAAAGACAAAAAATTCAGGCCGATAGTGCAAGAAAAGTTGCTGATAGAAATGCTATTGAGGCTCAAAGGCAAAGGGGAATAGCAGTGGTACAATCTGACTCTGCAACAAAAGCCAGGAACCGCGCTGTTATAAGTGCAGAAGAAGCGACTAAACAGAGAATAGCTGCAGATACAAGACGTAGATTGTCAATTGGTAAGGCCATGGCAATAAAGTCTTTGCAGGCACAGGGACAGAAAGACCTTCAAACATTACTTGCATATCAGGCATATCTATTTAATCAGAAAAATGGAGGTGATGAAAACGATGCTGATATCTACATGGGTTTATATAATGTGGCTAAGCAGTATGGGAATGTAAACTATAAAGTATTTTCAGGACATAAAGATGAAATAAAAAGTATAGCCTTTATACCGGGTAAAAGAGAGTTCTACACTTCAGGAATTGACGGCAAGATAATTAAATGGAATCTGGATAGCAAAGTGCAGAATTACCAAGTTGTTGATTCCGGTACCATAGTCGAAGTGTTGGCGATAAGCCCTGATGCAGGTTGGCTCGCTTGCGGAACCCGTAATTCAGTTATCAAAATGATTCCTCTTAAAGGGAATAGCATTAAGTACGAATTAAAAGGACATACCGGTAATATCAAATCGCTTTTGTTTTCTTTAGATAGCAAGTCTCTTTATTCAGCAGCACTTGATGGAAAAGTTCTTAAATGGGATCTTGCTTCAAAATCCTCAGTCAATCTTACCCCTGCCGGATTACAGATTACTTCAATTGATATTTCAACAAAAGGTAATTACTTGGCTGGCCTTGGAACAGATGGCAAAGTTCTGGTATGGAATCCTGATAAAAACTCAGATAATTTCAGAATTGAGGCAACCGGAAAAACAATTAATACGGTCAGATTTAAACCTGATGAGAATATAATTGCTGTTGGATATACCGACGGTTATGTTGAATTATGGGATATAACTTCAAAGAAAAGGATTTCCGAAACTAAAGCACATAATGCAAAAGTTTATGATATCCAGTTCAATAAAAAATATTTCCAAATGGCCACTGCAAGCGGTGATAAAACCCTTAAGATCTGGGATACCCGCGATCTGACAATACCACCAATAAACTTCAATGATAATGAGGGATATGTAATGGTAATTGGTTACAGTCCTGATGGTCAGATAATTATTTCCGGAGCTTATGAAGGTACCATCAATCTTGTTGGACGTCCGACCTATGTGGGTTTAATGGCACAGGATATCTGTTCGATTCTGACCAGGAACTTTTCTAACGAAGAATGGTCAACTTACGTTGGTAAGGATATCCAGTATGAAAAGACATGTACAGATAAAGACTTAAATATTAAGGTCAATGCTATCAGATAAAGAATTATAAAGACATGAAAACCTATTATCGATCCCCTGCGATTTCACGTCTTCTTTTAGCTGTTATGTTTGCATTTATAACAGCAGGGCTGATAGCCCAGGAGACAAGCACATGTGCTGAAAAGCTGAAAACTGCCCAGTCATTTTTTGATAAAGGGCAGGTTGAGCAGATCCCGTTACTCCTGAAGGATTGCCTTAAATCCGGATTCAAAAAGGAGGAAGAGCTTACTGCGTATAAACTTCTTATACAGACTTTTCTGCTAAGTGACAAATTGGCTGCTGCCGATTCTACAATGATGGAATTCCTGAAAAAGAACCCGGAATATGTACTTAGCCCCACCGACCATTCCAGTTTTGTTTACTTATACAACAATTTTGTAGTGAAGCCTGTTGTGCAGATTGGTATCCACGCAGGTACAAATATCCCGTTCCTTACTTTTGTAACTCCAAATTCTGTTTACGGAGAGCAGGATGTTAAGACAAAATACTCAAGGAAAATTGTAAATCTTTTTATTTCGGTAGAGTCAAAATTTAAAATAACAGATAAACTTGAAGCGAGCATAGAAGCTGGTTTTTCGCAACTTAAGTTTTCGAGTAAAACCACTGTTGGAACAGACGTTGTGAATTATACTGAGTCTCAGCAGAGAATTGAAATACCGGTTAGTGTTTCATACCCCTTTAAATCTTTCGGTAAATTCACCCCATATGCAAGATTAGGAGCCGGTGCTGCTATATATATGGGAGTGACATCAACGGCATCAAATTCATATACAGACAAAAGCATAAACCTTAACCTTACAGGTGAAAACCTGTCGAGAAAAGACTCAAGGGTTTCGGTTGATTATTTTGCACAAGCTGCCGGTGGCATAAAATATAAAATATCGAAGGGTTATTTGTTCGCAGAGCTGAGGACGAACTGGGGTATAATGGAACAGCAAAAACATGGCGGTCAGACAGTTTCTGTACTTGAGTATTATTACGGGTTTGGTGATCCGGAATTCAGGATTAATGCTGTGAATATCAATATCGGATATTCACATACATTCTATAAACCTACAAAAAGAAAGGAGTAGGCAATGAAATATATAGTTAAGACAGCATTTTTGTTTCTGATCCTTGTTTCTTCGTGTACAAAAGTCACCGATGAACCATATACTGTGAAATTTTTTGGAGATGCATTTGAAGATATAGGTTACAGTGTTTCGATTGCCAGTGATGGTTATGTTATTGCCGGACAATTAACTGATATTGACCGAAGCAGTACATTTCTTTCCTCAAACAAAAACCTTGGAATAATAAAAACCGGATGGGATGGAAATGAAATATGGAAGCTTAGTGTCGGGAAAAAATGGAATGATAAGGGAACCAAACTTCTGAAGAATGACGATGGATCATATATATGCGTTGGAACCTACTCAGATTCAATTACTGTTCTCCAGACAGATATTTTCATTGTCAGGGTTTCTGCAACAGGAGAAGTTGTCTGGCAAAAAAATTATGGAGGCACAGGCAACCAAACAGGCACTGATATAGTCAAAACTTCTGATGGATACCTGATTTTGGGTACAACAGATGTTGCAAATATGACTGCAGATTCTACAGGTAATAAAGCCGGGAATACAGATATCATTCTGATGAAGATATCAGACACAGGGTCTCTGATCAGTACATCTCCACAATATGGTTACATTGGTGATGATGAAGGAGTTGCCATAAAACTTGCTAATGATGGCAATTATATGGTATTTGGTACAACAGACAGGTCAGAACCAGGTCAGAGTCAGGATAAGGAAAATCTCATATTATTAAAGGTCAATTCCTCGGGAATTGCATTACAGACGAGGATAATTGGAACAACTGCTGATGAGTATGCTGCTGATTTTGAGGTAACCCCCGACGGATACCTTCTGGCTTACACTGTTGGTCAGGATGGCGACGCACAGGAGATCTGGGTCAAGAAACTTAAAACAGACCTGTACGCAGCACCATTCTTTACAACACCAGTATCGATTTCAGGAGCACCCGATAATTCCGCCAAAGCTTTTTCGATTTCAAAATACGGGACAGATTCATTTATTATTTCAGGAATTGCAGGTAAAACAACAGCTGCCAAAATGATGGTATG
>JAHEYW010000007.1 GCA_023251395.1 Bacteroidales bacterium | reverse complement strand
TGGTCAGAAACATCTGATTGACAGTTTGCTGATAGGTCTGCTTTCTAACGGGCACCTTCTTCTCGAGGGAGTCCCAGGGCTTGCTAAAACGCTGGCTATAAAATCATTAGCATCAATCATTGATGCCAGATTCAGCAGGATTCAATTTACTCCCGATCTTCTGCCTGCTGACCTTATTGGTACAATGATATATAGTCAGAAGCGCGAAGAGTTCATTGTAAAGAAAGGACCAGTTTTTGCAAATCTCATACTCGCAGACGAGATTAACAGATCACCTGCAAAGGTGCAAAGTGCTCTTCTTGAAGCAATGCAGGAACGGCAGGTAACAATTGGTGAGATGACCTATAAGCTCGAGGAACCATTTCTTGTACTTGCTACGCAGAACCCGATAGAACAGGAAGGGACTTATCCGCTGCCTGAAGCACAGGTTGACCGTTTTATGTTAAAGATACTGATCGATTACCCGTCAATCGAGGAGGAGAAAGGTATTATGAGGGAGAATCTGGCAAAAGTATTTCCAAACGCCAACACCGTTTTAAAGCCTGAAGATATCATCAGAGCAAGAAATACAGTCAGGGAAGTTTATATGGATGAGAAGATTGAAAACTATATCCTTGCTATTGTATTTGCCAGCCGTGACCCCGAGAAATTTGGCCTGCCACGATTTAAAAATATGATTTCATATGGGGCTTCACCCCGCGCATCTATTAATCTTGCACTTGCAGCAAAAGCCTATGCATTTATTAAGCGACGGGGCTATGTGATCCCGGAAGATGTACGAGCAGTATGTTCAGATGTGATGAGGCACAGAATCGGATTAACATATGAAGCTGAAGCTGAGAATGTAAACCAGGACCATATAATAACTGAGATTCTGAATATAACCGAAGTTCCCTAACCAATATATTATGAAAAAAAGCCTTGTTCCTTCGATATTACTCTTATTTGTCAATTTAAGCCTGATTGGTCAGAATCTGATTGGGTCCAGTGATCAGGAAATCAGGAAATATATGACAGAAAATGAAAAGGGCCTTGATTATCAGAGTTTTATTAATAACAGCACATTTAAATATCTTAAATATGCTGACAGTGAAGGGACAATTACGGTACTTTTTTTCCTGAATGAACAATTTATCTGCAAAAGTATCCGGCAGGTTTGTGATAAAAGTCTGAAGGCACAGAAAATTACAGAGTTGAATGCCAAATATAAAAAGATTGGTGACAACCAATGGGGGGACACAAAAAACGATAAAAATTACCTGATAGTGCTGAAGGATGAGGATTATTCATTTAATGTTACAATTACACTAAAGGAATAGATAAGAAGTGGAAGCAACAGAACTACTGAAGAAGGTTCGGCGGATAGAAATAAAGACCAAAGGGTTAACTAAACATATTTTTGCCGGGGAATATCATAGCGCATTTAAGGGGCGGGGTATAGCTTTCAGCGAAGTGCGTGAATACCAGTATGGTGATGATATAAGGAATATCGACTGGAATGTAACAGCAAGGTTTAACCATCCCTATATTAAGATTTTTGAGGAGGAGCGGGAGCTGACCGTAATGCTCCTTGTAGATGTAAGTGGGTCCGGAAGTTTTGGTACATCGATCGCTTTTAAACGCGATATAATGACAGAAATCGCTGCAGTTCTTTCTTTCTCAGCTATTTTCAATAATGATAAGATTGGTGTGATATTCTTTTCCGACAGAGTGGAAAAATTCATCCCGCCTTTAAAAGGAAGAAAACATATCCTTCGGATAATCAGAGAACTCCTCGACTTTCAGCCGGAAAGTAATCTGACCAGGCTGGATGTACCATTGAGGTATCTTACAAACGCCATTAAAAAGAAATGCACTGCCTTCATAATATCAGATTTTATGGCCCCGGATTTTGAGGAAGCCCTCAGGATCGCCTCAAACAAACATGATATTGTCGCTCTTAAGATCTTTGACCCGGTAGAAAGGTCTTTGCCCGATATCGGTATGATTAAAATAATGGATTCTGAATCTGGTAAAGAAAAATGGATCGATACGACTTCGAAATATACCAGAATGGAATATGAAAGCTGGTGGAATGATCACATTAGTAATCTGACTAATATTCTCAGGAGATGTGGAGTTGATTCATCAATGATCTCAACTGATGAAGATTATGTTAAGCCACTGATGAAACTTTTCAAAACGAGATGACTGTAATGAGGCGATTTCTGTGCATATTATTTTTTCTTATTTCAGGCTTTTCATTTATTGAAGCACAGGATGTTAAAGTCACTTCCGCTTTTGATTCTGCCAGGATTTTCATCGGAGACCAGACTTTTTTTACTGTAACTGTTGACAAACCTGCAAGTTATCTTCTCGATGTAAAACAGTATAAGGACAGCCTCTACAAAAACATCGAAATCTTAAAAGGGCCTGTCTCAGATTCTTCTGTTAAGGATGGAAGGGTAAGAATAACTCAAAAATATCTTGTAACATCGTTCGATTCAGGCTTTTATCAGATACCCCCTGTATATGCTGAATTACGAAGTAAGGATGGAATAAAGCGTTTTTATTCTGATTATGCAAATCTGCAGGTAATGAGAGTAAGGATCACACCTTCGGATACCACAGCACGGATCTTTGATATTGTCAAACCTTATAAAGCTCCCCTTACGGCAGGAGAAGTCCTTCCCTGGGCTTTATTGATAATGGTTGCAGCCGTCGCTGTCTGGTTTGCCATAAAGTATTTCAAAAAAATGCAGCTTAAAAAAACCGGCAAGGTATATATTCCCGACCCTGATCCTGCTCATGTGATAGCTTTCAGACAGCTTGAACAGCTTAAGCAGGAGAAACTATGGGAGAATGGCGAAATAAAGAACTATTATTCAAGACTAAGTGAGATAGCCAGATTATATCTTGAAAACAGATATGGTATATATTCCATGGAGCTCACAACTGTTGAAACTTTGGCCGAACTGAAGAAATCTGGCATTAAGGATAATGAGTCAACCAAAAAGCTGAGAACAGTTTTGACTGGAGCGGACCTCGTGAAATTCGCAAAATTTAATCCGGAGCCAGCAGAGAATGAACTTCATTACAATTATATATGGGAGTATGTTAATGAAACAAAACTTATTCCGGAACCAGTTGAAAAGGATTCAGAAAAAATAAACGGAGCTGATCAAAAGAAGATATGAGAGGATTTGATTTTGCACAACCGGCATTTCTATATTTGCTGATCATCATACCAATGATGGTCGGATTTTATGTCTACAGACAGCATAAAACCGTTGCTGCATTAAAGGTTTCAGGAACTCAGCCTTTTGAACGATCCTTAAAAACATTCAGAAACTATCTCAGGCATGTACTTTTTGCCTTCAGGACCGCAGCTATAACATTTCTGATAATAATTCTGGCCAGACCACAATCGACTGATAACTTCCAGGATGTTTCAACCGAGGGAATAGATATTATTCTGGACCTTGATATTTCAGGAAGTATGCTTGCAAGGGATTTTCGTCCGGACAGACTTGAGGCATCAAAAAATGTGGCAACCGAATTTATAACCGGAAGGCCCTATGACAGAATTGGTCTGGTTGTTTTCAGTGGAGAAAGTTTTACTCAATGCCCGATAACAACCGATCATGCTGTTCTTATTAATCTGCTTAGAGAGATCAAAAGCGGGATGATCGAAGATGGTACCGCCATAGGTATGGGACTCGCAACAGCTGTCAACAGATTAAAGGATTCAGATGCAAAAAGCAAAGTGATTATCCTTCTTACTGACGGCGTAAACAACAGGGGACTTGTAGCTCCGATCACCGCGGCTGAGATTGCAAAAACTTATGGAATAAGGGTCTATACCATCGGAGTTGGAACCCAGGGGGTTGCACCTTACCCTGTTCAGACTGCATTTGGAATAAGATACCAGGATATGGAAGTCGAAATTGATGAAGGAATCCTGAAAGATATTTCAAAGATGACTGATGGAAAATATTTCAGAGCAACTGATAATGAAAAGCTTAAGCAGGTATATGCTGAGATAGATAAACTCGAGAAATCCAGAATGGATACGAGGCAGTTCAAGCTTAAGGAAGAAAAATATAGAAACCTAGCAATAGCTGCTTTTTGCCTGATCCTGCTTGAGATTATTCTGAGAAGTACAATATTTAAAAACCTTACCTGAGGGATAATATATGCAACTATTCAGATTTGCAAACCCGGAATACCTGTATCTGTTTCTTCTGATACCTGTTCTGATTCTGCTTTGGATCTTAAATGAAGTGAGGAGAAACAGGACAATTAAGAGACTTGGGAATACCGAGCTGGTCTTAAAACTTATTCCTGATATGTCCAAAATCAGGCCTGCATTGAAGTTTATATTTCAGATTGTTGCGTTTTCTTTGGCAATTATCGTTCTGGCAAGGCCACAATTCGGCTCCAAGTTAGAAGAGGTGAGGAGACAGGGGGTGGAGGTAATCCTCGCGCTTGATGTCAGTAATTCAATGCTTGCCCAGGATATCCAGCCCAGCAGGCTTGAACGCGCAAAACAAGCAATTGCGAGACTTGTTGATAATCTCGATAATGATAAGATAGGATTGATCGTTTTTGCAGGGGATTCTTACACTCAGATACCAATAACAACGGATTATATTTCTGCAAAAATGTTCCTGTCTACAATTGGTCCTGAAATGTTACCTAAGCAGGGGACAGCTATCGGTTCGGCAATAGATCTGGCAATGAGGTCATTCACACCTGCGACAAACCGAAGCAAAGCTCTGGTCATTATTACTGATGGCGAGAACCATGAAGATGACCCGGTTGCTAAAGCAAAGGAAGCAGCATCTGCGGGAATTATTATTCATACCATCGGAATAGGCTCAATTGAAGGGGTACCAATTGCTTTATCCTCTTCAGGTAGTCAGGACTATCTGAAGGATGCGGACGGTAATACTGTTATTACAAAACTGGATGAAGATATTCTTAAAGAAATTGCGGGTGCAGGTAATGGCAGATATGTGCGGGCAAATAATTCAAACATAGGACTTGACGAAGTATATAATGAAATAAAAAAGCTCAAAAAGCAGGAGCTTGAGGGTAAGATGTTTACCGAGTATAATGATCAGTTTCAGATATTTGCCGGAGCAGCCCTTCTGCTATTGCTGATTGACTTCATGATTATGGAAAGAAAAAACAGGAAACTATCAAACCTTCGGGTCTTTAAAATAAAAGTGTAATTATGCATAAGATGGTATGTCATAGGAATATTAACATCTTATTTGTTCTGCTTATTACAGGCACAGTTGGAACTACATTTGGACAAACCGAGAAGAAATATATCCGACAGGGAAACTCCCAGTATGAAGAAAATAAATTCTCTGAAGCGGAGGTATCATACAGGAAGGCGATCGATAAAGCAAGTCAGTCTTCCAATGCAGGATTCAATCTGGGAGACGCTCTGTACAAGCAGAATAAATATGAAGAAGCGGGAAAACAATTTACAGAGAGTTTCTCCTCCATGACGGATAATAAGAAGAAATCTGCCAGCCTTTACAATCTGGGAAATTCACTTCTAAACAATAAAAAGCTTGAAGAAAGCATTAAAGCATATAAAAACTCCCTTAAACTTGACCCTGGAAACAAGGAAGCCAAGTATAACCTTGCTTATGCTCAGGATCAGCTGAAACTCCAGCAGCAACAGCAGCAGCAACAACAAAAGGAGGACCAGAATAAGAAAGATAACGATAAGAACAAAGACAACAATAAACAAGATCAGAATAAGGATCAAAACAAAGACAATAACAAGGATCAGAACAAACAACAGGATCAGAATAAAAAGGACCAGAAAGACCAGCAACAGCAGCAGCAGGGGATTTCAAAGGAAGATGCCCAGCGTTTACTTAATGCAATAGCAAACGATGAGAAAAAGGTCCAGGAAAAAGTCAAACTGGAAAAAGCTGCAAAAGAAAAGGTCAGGACAAGGATTAACTGGTAAAAAAGTCCAAATGAAGAACAACTTAATATTCATATTGCTATTTCTGTTTGCGGGAGTTGTATCTGCTCAGGATATTTATGTAAAGGCTGAATATCCGCGCGTTGTGACATCCGGTGAACAGTTCACAGTAATGATTACAATTAATACCGGAGGAGGTGAGCTTACAAGCCCTTCTTTTGAAGGTTTTTACAAAATTATGGGACCACAGACATCATATAGTTCCAGTACACAGATCATTAACGGAAAAATTTCACAATCAACCTCATATAGCTATGTATATTATCTGCAGGCAATGAATCCCGGAAGATATTCTATTGCCCCTGCTGTATTCAAGTATAAGAACAAAGATTACAAATCAGATTCGTTGATCATTGAAGTAATAAAGGATGTGAATTCCACACCTGGAACAGGTTCTGGAGCCGGTGCCGGGACTGTAAATCAAAATAATCAGCAGGGATCCGGCAAGTCCTTGTCAATACAGGGAGGAGGATCATCTATTTTCATAAGGTTAAATCTGAATAAGAGTGAAGTATATATCGGTGAACATATAATTGCATCAGTAAAGGTCTATACCAAAGTTGATCTGGCAGGTTTTAATGAAATCAAATTCCCTTCATTCAACGGATTCCTGAGAGAAAACATAGAAACTCCTCCATTAAATTCATTGCAGCGTGAAAATGTGAATGGAGATATTTATGGATCAGGACTGATACAACAATTTATACTCTATCCACAGATAACTGGTGAAATAACTGTTGATCCGGTTGAACTTACAGTTTTGGTCCAGCAAAAAAGCGGACAGGCTGATCCCTTCTTTGGTGATTTTTTTCAATCTTATCAAACAGTTCCAAGGGCTGTTGCAAGTCTTCCTGTTAAAATCCTGGTGAAGCCGTTGCCCGGGGACAAACCGGAAGGTTTTTCCGGGATTGTCGGTAATTTATCATTAATTTCCTCCCTTAGTAAAGATACTGTAAATGTCAATGATGCAGTAAATTACAAAATAACAATTACTGGAAACGGTAACCTTAAACTTGCTGCTTCTCCGGTATTGAAATTGAGTCCGGATGTTGAGGTATATGATCCGAAGATAACGGACAATATTACGAATAGCATTAATGGATCTGCAGGACAGAAAACCTTTGACTTTCTTCTGATTCCAAGACATTATGGTGAATTTACTATACCTCCTGTAACATATACATATTTCAATTCTTCAAACCGCCGGTACGAAAAACTGACTACAAAAGAATATCATTTTTATGTCAGAAAAGGATCAGACCAGGGTGGAGCAGTAACAGTTTATGGTGGTATATCAAAAGAAGATGTTAAGTACGTTGGGAAAGATATTCGCTTCATAAAAACATCGCCCGATGATCTTAAAAAGCCATCTGATGTAGTTGTCTCAAAACGCTCATTTGCTGCTTTATATGGGTTTGCTTTAATTATCTTTCTGGGCGTGTTATTTTTCAGACGTGAACACGTCAGAAGAAATTCTGATCTTTCCCTGGTAAGGAACAGAAAAGCTGGTAAGATCGCAGGTAAACGTCTGAAAAAAGCATCAGAATTCATTATCTCAGGGAAAAATGATGCATTCTATGAAGAAATACTTAAAGCACTCTGGGGATATCTTAGTGATAAACTTAATATACCTGTATCAGAACTCACCAGGATAAATGCTGTTGAAGCACTAACATCTAAAGGGGTAGGGGCAGATGTCATAAATGAGCTTTCAGATATTATTGATAAATGTGAGTTTGCAAGGTACTCGCCTGCATCCTCAGAAAGTGAAGTCACAAATATTTATGAGGGTGCCATGAAATTCATTAAAACAGTGGAAAATTCAATTGACTGACATGAAAAATCGCTGGTTGACAATATTAGCAGCAGTAATCTGCTTCATTTCGGCAACAGGTTTGAGCGCCCAGGAATCTCAGACTGATAATTTCACCAAAGCTTCAGGGCTATATTCAGGTGGGAAGTATAAAGAAGCGCTTGATCTGTGGATGTCAATCTATAACACAGGTGTTCGCTCGTCCAGTCTTGAATATAATATTGCAAATGTCAATTTTAAGCTGAATAATATTCCAGCTGCTATCTTGTTCTATGAGAGAGCTTTACTTCTAAAACCAGGCAGTGAAGACCTTAGATATAATCTTCAGATTGCAAAGACACTTGTGGTTGATAAATTCAATGAGATACCTGAACTTTTTTTTAGAAGGTGGTACGATTTTGTCTCTCTGACCATGTCGACAAATACCTGGGCTACAATCAGTATTATATCATTCGTTATTTGTCTGATAAGCTTATCTGTTTATATTTATTCATCTAAATATTCCCAAAAGGTGATTGGCTTCTGGGCTGCAATACTGCTTTTTATAGTAAGTTTGTTATCTGTATCGTTATCAATACACAACAGAGACCTTGTATACAATAACTCCAGGGCAATTATTTTCAGCCCACAAGTGAATGGTAAAAGTTCTCCTGACAATAGCGGTAAGGATCTTTTTGTTTTGCATGAAGGCACCAAAGTTACAATTGAGGATTCAGTAGGTGGCTGGTTCGAAATTCGTTTGTCTGATGGAAATAAAGGCTGGGTACCTTCAAATTCATTGGAAAAGATCTGAAAAGTTTGCAACTATTTTCTTAAATTTCAAGTCTGATTACCGGAACTTTAACTAAAAAATTCTGACCATGAAGAATCTGATAATTGTACTCACTGTCATACTTATCCTTGGTTTATCCTGCAAAAAGACAAGTCAGGAACCATACGGACCCACTTACATAAGGATATTTAATTATATGGACCTGCCCATGAGTAATGTGTGTGTTAATTGTTATGATACCACATTTAATTATGGGACAATAGCAAAGCAATCATATTCTGATTATCACAGATTCAGCAGGGCCTATTATACCAAGGTGAATATATCTGCATATATAAATGGTATTAGATATAAAACAGATACAGTGTTCAACTATTCTTATCAAGCCTATCTGGGGCAGATGAAGGCATCTTACTGGGTCTATAGTGACACGCCCGGCCATCTTGTTTTGTTTAAATGTGTGCCTGAAGAAGCCCTGAAATAAAGTCAAAGATTCATATCAAACGCCGAACATTATTGTCCGGCGTTTGTTTTATTTATACAGTGATTTTGCTTTTTTGTATAGGTTAGTTAAGGTTAGGGTATGAGGCCATAAGGCCTCTTACTTTTTTTTATAACTTGATACCTTATTTGTGATCAATAAGATGAATTATGAAACGAAAAGTGATTAACAGCGCCAGGGTGCCCATTTACAGAGAATCAGGGTTTGAATTATATGATGCTGAAACAACAGCTAATGCATTTAAAAGTGAATCTCTGAATGAAAGAGAACCCGATATTTATATCTATTCAAGGTACCGTAATCCAACTGTTATATCTGCAGAAGAAGAGATAATGAAACTGGAAAAATGCAGGTGGTCAATCCTTACTCAATCAGGCATGTCTGCAATAGATACCGCAGTGTCTTTATTTCAAAACGGATCACAAACAAAACCCTGGCTTTTTTTCACCGAGATATATGGTGGCACAATTTCTTATTCCGAAATTGTACTTAAGAAACGAAGAGGGCTTGATATACAGACTTTCAGTCCGGTTAACGGCAGGTATGATCTTACTGAATTTGAGGTATTAATGAAAGCCCTCAAACCAGAATTCGTATATATTGAAACGATTTCGAACCCCTTATTAATTGTGGTAAATGTTCCAAAAGTTGCTGAAATAGCAAAACGTTACGGATCCAGGGTTATTGTTGATAATACTTTTGCAACACCAAAACTTTTCAGGCCGCTTGAACATGGAGCTGATATAGTGGTTCATAGTGCGACCAAATACTTTGCTGGTCATGGAAATATTACTGCCGGAGTGATCAGTGGTAATGATAAGGGCCTTATGAAAAGTGCCATTGAATACAGGAAATCTGTAGGGCATCTCATCTCTCCGGATGATGCATACCGGCTTCAGACGCAGATTATGAGCTTTGATCTCCGATTCTCACGTCAATGTGAGAATGCAGCCAGGATTGCGTTAATGCTCAACAGATATAAAACTGTTGCCAGAGTTTATTTCCCTGGCCTTGTTCAGCATGAAACATATCAGGAGGCAAAAGAGATTTTCGGTAACAATGGATATGGTGCTATGATAACATTTGATCTTGCAGGAAAAGATCCTGTGGAGAAAAGAAAAAGGAGGGATCTGTTTATAAAAAATGTTTCTGAAAAGATAATGCTTATTCCAACACTTGGCGATCCGCATACAATACTAATGCCTGTTGAATCGGTCTGGGGGGCAAAGTACCCTGAGCCTGGTATGATAAGGCTGTCAGTAGGATTCGAGGAATATAATGAATTGGAATCTACCATTATGACTGCATTGGCAAAGGGGGATTAATCAGCCCATTATTCGAAATTTTACAGGTGTTTATCGCCAATCGATAGTTTCAATGCCATTCTGTTTCAGATAATCATTGCATCTGCTGAAATGTTTGTTTCCAAAAAAGCCTCTTGACGCTGACAGGGGAGATGGGTGCACGGATCTGAGTACCATGTGCCTGGTTTCATCAATTGTTGCACCCTTTTGTTGAGCGTAATTACCCCAAAGGAAAAATACCAGATTACTCTTTTCCCTGTTTAGAATATTGATCGTCTGGTCTGTAAATTCCTCCCACCCTTTACGTTGATGAGAACCTGCCTGGTGTTCCCTGACAGTCAGTGTAGCGTTAAGCAGAAGGACACCTTGTTTTGCCCATCTGTCAAGATTACCGGATGGATAGGGCTTCAGACCAATATCGCTTTCAATTTCCTTAAAAATGTTTTTAAGACTTGGCGGGTATTCAACTCCTTCCCGGACAGAGAAACAAAGACCATGGGCCTGGCCCGGTCCATGATAAGGATCCTGGCCGATTATGACAGCTTTTACCTTATCGAAAGGGCAGAGGTCAAATGCATTAAAAATAAGAAGCCCTGGGGGGAAAACTGTTTATGTTCTATATTCCTCTTTAATATATTCTGCCAGCTTTATAAAATAATCCTTTTGAAATTCTTCATCTAATCTTATCTTCCAGCTACTCTCTATCTTAACTTCCATTGTTTTATACTTACCATTTTGATGTTAATATAAGATTTTTTATGCAAAAAAAAGGGCTGTCATATCCGAAGACAGCCCTCATACCTCTTAAAACCCTAACAACCTATGAAGAAGATTATTTAGTATCTAAATATACTAACAATTTTCAGAATATATTGATATGTAAATGATATTGTTGAAAAAATTAATGTTTTAAAGAAACAGGCATGCTTTTCCGAGATTTTATTAAGTATTACAAACATGACGATCACGGTGATATCCTGCCAGCTATGTTATTTATTCTCTTGTTTGGTGATCATAAATTTTTCAAGTTTTTCGATTCTTGATTTCAGCAACTCCAGATCCTTTGTCAGCATTTCATTTGTTGATTTAAGATTCAGGTTTTCATTTTCTACGGATTTGATATGGAGCTGTTGTTCTTTCATAGCTTCTACTAAAAGAGCTGTTACCGGGGCATATTCCATCATATAAGTATCCCCGCTCTTTGATACAACTTCTGGTAAGACCTTCTCTACTTCCTGGGCAATAAATCCGAGCTTTGTTTCATGTTTTAGATTAAGGCTATCTTTCCATCTGAAATTTATCCCCCTTAATCCAAGGACCTTATCTAGAGCATTTTCAACGGTATGGATATCTGTCTTAAGTCTTGCATCGCTTGCATTTGCAAATGCACTCATTCCTCCTGCATCACCATTTACAAAAAAAGTCTTTCCGTAACTTGTATACTGACCGGAATTCCCGCTAATAACAACGTAATTTGAACCAAAATCACCATAAATTAACGGGGAAGGTGTGCTGGAATTATCAATATATAGCTTGGATGATCCTGTTTCGGCATATCCTGCCGCATTCCCCAGAAATACATTATCACTGCCTGTTGAGCTGTATCCAGCTGCATATCCAACATAGGTGTTCGTGCTGCCAGAGAGTGAATTATAACCAGCACTGGTTCCCAGATAAGTATTATAGTTTCCTGTTGAGGAAGAAGTCCCGGCCTTATATCCGAGTGCAACATTATAATCACCACCTGTATTTGCTTCCCCGGCCTGGTTTCCTACAAAAACATTACTATTGCCGTCTGTATTCTGATTACCGGCATAATAGCCTACTATAACATTGTATCCGGCAATAGTGCTGTTAAGTCCTGCCTGATTTCCGATAAAAATATTTGAAGCGCCTGTTGTATTCTTATATCCGGCGGAGTCTCCAACAAAAATATTATAACTACCGGTTGTATTTAAGAATCCTGTTTTAGGACCCAAAAAGACATTTGAGAAACCCGAGGTATTGCTAAAGCCTGAAGCATAACCCAGGTAAGTATTGAAACTTGCTGTATTTAAAAGTCCGGATGCGTAGCCCATAAATGTATTATACGACCCTGGATTAACTGAGCCACCACCCGTAGATGGACCAATGAATATGTTAAAATTTCCGCTGGTAGCATAATTCCCGGCAAAATAACCCAGGTAAACATTGCTATTTCCAATATCATTGTTTTCACCAGCCTGGTTTCCCAAAAAGAGGTTATTTGCACCTGTACTATTTAATCTGCCTGATTGATAACCCATAAAGACGTTATAGTTACCTGTTGAATTAGTGAGTCCTGCCTGGTTGCCCAGAAAAGTATTTGAAGTACCAGTCGAATTCGTCTTTCCTGCGTTATACCCTATGAAAGTATTATAGGATGCCGTTGTATTGGAGTAGCCAGCCTGGTCGCCAATAAAGATATTGCTTGCTCCGGAACTGTTAGTATTTCCTGTTTTGTAACCAAGAAAGATATTACTGGAACCAGTGTTACTTTTTCCCGATTCAAAACCTATAAATGCATTATATGACCCTGGCGAAGCTGCGAGAGAAGCTGCAGACGATCCGATAAAGATATCATAGTCACCGCTTGTGCCGGCATTGCCAGCCAGGTAACCAAGGTAAACATTGTTGCTTCCCGTAGAATTCGATTCACCTGCCTGGTTGCCGAGGTAAAGATTATTTATTCCGGTTAAATTCAGCTTTCCGGTCTGATAACCCATGAAAACATTGTAGCTTCCTGTTGAATTTGTGTAGCCAGAGTTTGGTCCGATGAAAACATTTGATGATCCTGAAGAATTGCTATAGCCCGAAGTGTATCCGAAGAATGTATTATAATTACCGGTATTAAGTCTACCGGCACTATATCCTATGAAGGCATTGAAGGAACCAGGAGCGGTTGTTGAAACTGCAACGGATGGTCCGATAAATACATTATAAGTACCGTTCGTACCTGCATTGCCTGCCAGGTATCCAAGATATACATTGTTGTTTCCGCTGGTATTCAGTTCGCCTGCCCTGTTGCCAAGGAATAAATTATTAGTTCCGGTCGAATTTGCCTTACCTGCGAGATAACCCATAAAAACGTTAAAACTGGCACTTAAATTATTAGCCCCAGCCTGATCACCTATAAAGACATTGCTGCTTCCGCCTGTGTTTGCATAACCTGAATTTGGTCCAATAAATACATTTGATGATCCATTTGCAATTTTATGACCTGACCTGAAACCCAGAAAAGTATTTAAGTTTCCTGTGGAGGAAGTTGAAGTCCCCCTTCCGGTACTGTAACCTATGTAAGTATTATATGAAGCGGTGTTATTAAAATATCCTGTAGAATCACCCTGGAAAATGTTGTTGCTACCGGATGTATTGGAATATCCTGATCTGGATCCCAGAAATACATTAGAGCTGCCATCGGTTATTGAGGATCCTGAAGTGTAGCCCATAAACGTATTCAAAATTCCAGAAAATGTGGTTGACGATCCCTTACCTGTATTAAATCCAATATAAGTGTTATATGAAGCTGTGTTATTGAAAAGGCCGGCCTGGTCACCAATAAAGACATTACTTGCACCGCTGGTATTATTATTGCCAGTTTTATAACCTAAGAAAACATTGCTGGAACCGGTATTGTTTTTCCCGGATTCAAAGCCAATAAATGCATTATAAAGCCCGGGTGAAGTAGCAACAGAGGCAGTGGAAGGACCAATAAAAATGTTGAAATCGCCACTCGTCCCGGCATTACCGGCAAAGTAGCCAAGATAGATATTATTATCGCCTGAGACGTTAGATTCACCTGCACGGTTGCCGATGTAAACATTGTTCAGACCGTCATTATTTAACCTGCCTGCCTGGAAACCCATGAAAACATTATAGTTTCCGTTGTTTATGTTACCCGCCTGATCTCCAATGAATACATTACTGGTTCCGGTGGTGTTTGAGAACCCGGAATTTGGGCCAATAAAGACATTGGAATTGCCATTTGTTATACCAAATCCTGATTTATAACCCAGAAAGGTGTTTGAATTTCCGGTATAACCAGTACCAACTCCTTTCCCGGTATAGTATCCAATATATGTATTGAATGAAGCAGTGCTGTTAAAATATCCAGCCTGATCACCCATAAAGATATTGCTTCCACCGGTTGTGTTGCTGTATCCTGAACTGGGTCCGAGGAATACATTGGATGATCCGCTTGAATTTGAAAGACCTGACTGAAACCCTACAAAAGTATTATAATTGCCCCCGAGGTTTGAGTATCCGCTGGAATACCCCAGAAAAGTATTATAGGATGCTGCTGAGGTGTATCCGGCAGAATATCCGAGCGAAACGTTATAGAAACCTGTTGAATTCTGCCTGCCTGCGAGGTTACCTATGTAAATATTGGAATAACCTGAGCTATTTGAAAAACCTGCCTCATTGCCTATAAATACATTAGTATTTCCAGATCCATTAGTCCATCCTACCTGGTCTCCAATAAATACGTTACTTGCTCCATTAATATTATTGTAACCAGACTGGTCGCCAATGAAGACATTACTATAACCGGTTGTATTTTTATACCCTGTCCGGGGTCCCACAAATACGTTGGAATATCCTGATGTTATCGAAAAGCCTGAAACATATCCGAGGAATGCATTAAAATACCCCGTAGAACCTGATGCACCCTTTCCAGTATTATAACCTATATAAGTATTATAAGCAGCGCTTGTGTTGTAATAACCGGCCTGTTCTCCAATATATATGTTATAATAGCCAGTGGTATTGCTTGCCCCTGAGTTTGATCCCAGAAATACATTTGAAGATCCGGTATTGTTCGATGATCCGGATAAATATCCGAGAAAAATGTTATTATTTCCACCAAGGTTATTATATCCGGCTCTGTAACCCAGAAGTATATTGTAATTCCCGACATTATTGGTATAGCCAGATGTAGTACCAATAAAAACGTTGTTTGTTCCTGTTGTATTAGAAAATCCTGCCCTTGATCCTATAAAAGTGTTTTCCCAGCCGGATATATTTAAATTCCCTGTTTCATAACCGATGAAAGTGTTATCATAACCGGAAATATTATTTATTCCAGTATAGCTACCGAGAAAGGAATTGCGGGCTCCGGTTGTATTTGCGTATCCTGCCTTATATCCAATAAAGGAGTTAAGGCTTCCTGCCGTGTTTGAATAACCGCTCTGATACCCGAGAAAGAGGTTGTTATCCCCGGTTATGTTTTTATCACCCGACTGATATCCAAAAAAGGCATTATTTCCACCTGTAGTATTACTAATTCCCGATTCAAATCCGATGAATGAGTTATAAAGACCAGTCGTTGTATTCTTTCCGCTTCCTTCACCTATAAAATAGTTATCAGGTGACATATTCATATAAAAAGATGTACCTGCTTTTGCAGTACCAAATTCCCCGATTGCAAATCCTCCCTTTGTTGATCCTTTTCCGGGGGCAGGATTTTTATCAATATACATTCTGATGCTGTCATTACTTACTGTTAATAGATCCTGTACAGTTCCTTTAGATTCATCAAAGCCACCGATTGCAAAACCTCCTTTTGTAGAACCTTTTAAATTTTCCGGAGTTTTATCAATATATATCCTGACACTATCTGCTGTTACCCTTAAATAATCCTGTGGGGATGCTTTTGCCCCGTCAAAACCACCAATTGCAAATCCTCCCTTTGTTCCTTTTGCAGTTTGTGGAATATAAACATTTACTGCATCAGGGTAAACAGCAAATACAGTCTGTCCATCTTTCCTTTTTACTTCAAAAAGTGCATCCGATGTTCCCGTTGTGCTTTCCCTGACCGTTAGTTTTGACCCTCTCTGAATACCTTTGGCGCTATCGGCTAATAATGCATGATCAGCGTTTGTGGCATTAGCTGCAAGGGTTGCATTTGCAGCATTAGTTGCATTGGCAACAGAACCAGTGATCTTGCTGCCAGCAAGGGAAGTGATCCAAGCTGGATCGGCGTAAGCGCCGGTTGTATAAACACCATTAGTTACGCTGGCAACAGCTCCAGTTATTTTTGAACCCGCCAGGGAGTTGATCCATGTCGGATTAGTATATAGACCGGTTGTGTATACTCCGTTTGTAACAGTCGTAGCATTAGAAGCATTTGTTGCATTTGCAACTGTACCTGTAATTTTTGTACCAGCCAGGTAAGTGATCCATGTAGGATCTGCATATGCTCCGGTAGAATATACTCCATTTGTAACTGTAGTGGCATTCGTAGCATTTGTAGCATTGGTAGCGTTATTTACAGTACCTGATATCTTTGTTCCTGCAAGGGAGGTAATCCATGCAGGATCTGCATATACTCCATTTGTGTATACTCCATTTGTCACGGTAGTGGCATTCGTAGCATTCGTAGCATTTGTAGCATTGGTAGCGTTATTTACAGTACCTGATATCTTTGTTCCTGCAAGTGAGGTGATCCATGAAGGATCTGCATATGTTCCATTGGTATATACCCAATTTGTCACAGTCCCGGCACTTGTTGCACTGGGTACTGTACCTGTTATTTTTGCCCCTGCCAGAGAGGAGATCCAGGTGGGATTTGCATATGAACCAGTAGTATATACTCCATTGGTTACTGTAGTTGCGGTAGTTGCTGTTGTTGCAGAAGTTGCAGATCCTGCGGTAGTTGCATAATCAGCGTTGGTAGCACTGGTGGCACTTGCTGCAGACCCGGCACTTGTAGCATAAGATGCATTAGTTGCGTTTGTTGCCTGGTTAGCTTTGGCAGCTATCATTGAATATGGGACAGTCCAGAGTTTCGCTCCTCCAAGATATTTATAATCAGTTGGGTTGGCAATTTTGGTTCCGATATACAGGGTTGCTGCATTCCAGTCGATTGTGCTGAAACTTGTTGCTGATCCCTGAGTTTTTGTAGCTGAAGGATTACCAAGGACAATAGTGAAGAGGCCAAATGCATTTGTCTTTACATTGGTTTGTTCTTCTTCCCAAATGTAAGTGCCTCCGCCAGACGCATAAAACCCTGTCGTGTCAGTCAGGATTGAAAGCTTTACTTTAATTGTGGCATTTGCAATAGGATTACCTGAGGCATCCCGGGCTATTGCCTGGTAATTGAAACCCTGTGGAACCTGCGACCAGACAGATACTCCAGCAGAAGCTATCATCAAAAACAGAATAAGTGTTTTCATATAAACAGATTTTTATGTTTTCAGGCACCGGAACAATGTATAAAATTATGAAATCCATAGAATCTGAGGGTAATGATTTTTAAGAAAAAGAATTCAGTATTTGATCAATTGATTAAAATCATACTTAAATACTTAAATCATGAGGATTAAGATTCCTGGCGATGCGGTCTCAGGTCAGAAATTTCATTGATAAGTATTAAAAGATTCTAAACTTACATGCTCCGGAGCTGCAAAATATATTTCATTTTTCGAATAATGCCTGTAAGTAGTTTCCAATTGCTCTGGATTTAAATCCAAGGGCAGTCGAGTTTGTCCCTACACTATCGGCAACTAAGATGCTTATTCTCCCTGCAAGGAATGCCTGCTTATTTGGATACCACAATATTTGTGAGGCTGAGTCAACAGTGCTCACTGTGGTAGAATTACTTGCTTAGGCAGTTACCCTAGAATATGGTACAGACCATAACCTGGCTGCCCCCATGTTCTTATAATCAGTTGGATTTGCCACCTTGACTCCGATATATAATGGGCTTTGTGACCAGTCTATGACACTGAAAGATGCAGCAGTACCCTGTGTTTTAGATGCTAGTGGATTTCAGACAACGACAGTGAATAAGCCAAATGAGTTGGTAGTAATCCCGGTATGCTCTTCTTCCCACAGGTAGGTCCCTGTGCCTGATAAGTAGAAGCCTGTTGTATCGGTTAAAATAGAAAGCTTTACCTTTATTGTAGTATTGGTTATAGGATTACCCTGACTGTTTCTGGCGATAGCCTGGTAATTGAATCCTTGTGGAACTTGAGAATATGCAATGATCCCAAAGATTGTCAGGAATAAAATGAGGATAATTTTTTTCATATCTTTTGATTTTTGTTCTGATTAGGTCAGTATAAATGTCGAAATGAACATCTAGTTGTTAATCTTAAAGCATCAGATGCTTGCAGTGTTTGATAAACACTGGAATTTATGCAGTTAATAAACCAAATAATAGACTAAATTTATGAAGAAAAAGTTGCAAAAAAAGGCTAATCTGAAACATTAACATTGCTTAGGTTAAAAGATCATTACAGAAATAATAAAACCAAATGGGTATCGAAATTGAAAGGAAGTTCCTGGTAAAAGGTGAATTCATCCATCTAGCAGTTAAGAAGATCAGCATAAAGCAAGCCTACTTTTGCATTGATTCTGACAGGATTATCAGACTCAGAATTACCGATGGAAAAGGGTTGCTGACTTTTAAGTCCAGACCAATAAAAAATTCCTTCACCAGGAATGAATGGGAATTCACAATACCTTTTAATGAGGCCGAGGAAATGTTTGAAATTTGTTTGCCCGGAATGATTGATAAAACCAGATACATTGTTCCTTTCGAAAATCACATTTTCGAGGTGGATGTATTCCATGGGAAAAGGGAAGGTCTGATCGTGGCTGAATTGGAACTGACCTCAGAGACGGAAGATTTTGAAAAACCTGATTGGCTGGGAGAGGAGGTGACTGGCAATCCCGGCTATTATAATTCGAGTCTTATTTGAAGCTTTACTTCTTGAAAACAAAGTATACTGCCAGAATAGGGAATATGAAACCAATCAGGTGGTTCAGTTTGAACTGTTCAGTTTTGAAGACAATAAGTGTAAACCCGGTAAATACAATTAGTGAGATTACTTCCTGGATTACTTTCAGCTCAACAAGTGAAAACGGACCTCCATTTTCCCTGAAACCAATCCGGTTGGCAGGTACCTGGAAAAAGTACTCAAACAGGGCAATCCCCCAGCTAAGTAAAATAACAGCGAAAAGAGTAAGATTCTCAAACCAGGAATATTGTCTCATTTTAAGATGACCATACCATGCAATTGTCATAAACCCATTTGACATTACCAGAAGTAAAATAGTTGAAAGACCTTTCATTATCATCGAATATCATGTAAGCTTTTTAAATAAAAGTCCGGCAAATATACAGGAAATATTGATTACTGTTTTTCCGGTAAGGGAGGCAAGACTTAATGAGTCAGGTTTCTGACAGAAAATGTAGATTACAAATTGTTGAGATCAGCAATTATCCTTGTCAGGACCTCATGGAAATCCAGTCCAGCCTGTTTTGTAGCTGCAACGAACCCACTTTCCGGAGCAATGCATGGATTGGCATTTATTTCGATTACATATGGAATATTGTTTTCGTCGGTTCGCAAATCAACCCTTGCATAACCCTTAAGTCCGAATATATCCCAGCACCTCAATGCTATCGATAAAAGTTTTTCTTTAAGAACCGGATCAAGAGCATCTCCTGGAAAATCTCTTGGAGTATTTACATATTCAAATGCCTCCATTTCCCATTTTGCTTTAAAATCAACAATCTTAGGTTTATCCCCGGTAAAATTGTTAAATAGAATCTCTGCCGGAGGCATGGTTTGTGGGCCATTTTTCCCTGCAAGAACGCTTATGTTGAACTCCCTTCCGTCAATATAATTCTGGATGAACCAATGGGTGTCATCAAGAGCCAGAAGTCTGTCACGGATATCGCCAGTATTGTATAGAAATACTGAATCCCCGGTTATGCCAAGGGAGCCGTCTTCCCAGATAGGTTTGACGATATATTTTTTACCTGGTATCAGCAGATGTTGCTGGGATGGAAGAAAGGATTGTGGATTATCAATACCTGAGGCAACTAATATTTTGTAAGTCAGAATTTTACTTGTCGTTGTGAATATTGCTTCAAGAGGATTACCTGAATATGGTATGCGGTGTAGATTCAATAATGCGGGAACAAAATAGTTAAGTTCGCCTTTGTTGTCTATCGATTCAACAAGATTAAAAACAAAATCAGGTTTTTCATTTTTAAGTTCCTCCACCTCTTTCATAAAGGAGCTGGTTATGCCATTCCTTATGACATCAATCCCAAGTTCAATAAGGTGTTGTTCAACGAATTCAACCTGTTCCAGAACATCAAGTTCATCAGCTAAAGCACCTTTCCCAGGCTGATTATAGATGATACAACACCTTTTCTTATCCATTATAATATATTTTATACCAAATTATAACAGACTTCTTAAAAATGAATTTAATATCTGTTAAATGGCCCTGGTAGTTATAAATTATGCCGTTTAATTGCAGATCTCATTATCGATTCCATCAGGGTCTGGTAATCGATCCCATACAGTCTGGCCAGTATTGGCAGATCAGAATGTATTGGATTTAAACCTGCAAGTGGATTTGCCTCAATGAAACATATCCTTCCATTTCTGTTAGCTTTCAGATCAACCCTTCCTGCATCAACTGCTGATAATGCCTTCCACGCATCCAGTGCAGCTTTTTTACATTCTCCTTCTATTTCCTTATCCAGAGGTTTATACTGACAGTATTGTTCATAATTCTCTTTTACCTCAACAGAATATGGGAGGTTATTGGCACAAATAACTTCCATGCCTCCGATAGCCACAGCTTCTTCACCGGAGCCTGTAATTCCTACTGTGAACTCTCTCCCGGGAAGATATTCTTCAACGAGTGCAGGCTGATTGAATCTTTCAAGTATCCATTCAACCATCTTTTTAAGTTCTGTATGTGAACGGACCAGGCTCTTTTCTGTTATACCTTTTCCGGTTCCTTCTGAGACAGGTTTTACGAATAAAGGATATTCGAGTTTGCAATTATCCAGATCCTCAATTTTTGAAACAAGGAATCCGGGACTAACAGGAACACCTGCAGCTCCGACAATTACTTTAGTCAGATGCTTGTTCAGTGAAAGTCCCATTATTACTGGTCCGCTGAAAACGTATGGAATCTTGTACTGGTCAAGAATAGCAGGAATTACTGATTCCCTGCCATCACCATATAACCCTTCAGCGATATTAAAAACCAGATCCCATTTTTTACCATTAACGAGGCTTTCGATTAACTGGAATGCGTTGCCAATCATTTCAGTCTCGTAACCCATTTTCCGCAGAGAATCTCCAAGAGCATCTACGGTTTCCTGTTTGTCGAATTCAGCAGTATCTTCCATAGAATATCCGCGGTCGATGTACCATGACCGAAGGTCGTATGTCAAACCAATTTTCATCTGGATTTTATTTCTCAGGGTATTCGCATATTACTCCCTTATAGTTGCGCAGGACTATTTTCTCATCATTATGCTCTACCACGTAGTCCGGAAGGAGAGGGATTTTTCCGCCACCTCCGGGAGCATCAACAACGAAAGTAGGAACTGCATAACCACTTGTAAAACCTCTCAACCCTTTAATAATTTCAAGACCTTTTTTGACAGTAGTTCTGAAATGCCCTGAACCTGGTATAAGATCACATTGATACAGATAATATGGTCTGACCCGTATCTTCAGGAGCTTATGCATAAGTTCCTTCATAACAGGAACATTATCATTTATTCCTTTGAGTAATACCGTCTGACTGCCGAGAGGGATACCACCGTCTGCAAGTTTTGTACAAGCCAGGGCACATTCATCAGTTATTTCAAGTGGATGGGAGAAGTGTAGGCTTATAAATAATGGATGATATTTTCTGAGAACCTGGATCAGGTTGTCTGTAATTCTCTGAGGGAGAACAACAGGAACGCGTGATCCTATCCTTACCATTTCAACATGCTCGATGCTTCTGATATTTGAAAGTATATAATCCAGTACTTCATCTGACAAAGTTAATGGATCACCACCACTGATGAGAACATCACGTACTTCTTTATGGCTACGGATATAGTTGAAAGCTTTTTCAAAATCCTGTCTGCCAAGTTTATCAAGTTTACCAACAGTATGAGAACGAGTGCAATACCTGCAATAAGATGAACACACCTGGGTTACTGTAAACAGAACCCTGTCAGGATATCTGTGCACTATTCCCTTTACCGGAGAATAAGAATGTTCGTGAAGCGGATCTGATTGTTCGGCTGAACTTTGAAGTAGTTCCTCAACGACAGGAACAACATTCCTTCTTAAGGGGTGGGAAGAATTTGTATTCCAGATCAATGATGCAAAATAGGGTGTTATCCTTAACGGAAGACGACCTTTTAGATTATTGATAGCCAGAATTTCTTTATCTGAGAGTTTAATGATCTTCTTAAGGTCTTCGATATTGGTTATTGAATTTCGAAGTTGCCATTTCCAATCATTCCATGAATCTGCAGTTGCCAGAGGGAAGTAGCGGTGAATAAATTCCGAACTTCGGTTGCTAACTAACTGAACTGGGATTTCGTTTTGCGAAAAAATCGTGGTTTTCGCGCCAGGCTCTTCATCAGAAGAACAACCCGTGAGGCGGCCCTCGCCGTGGAGGGCCATAACCTCATTACTGTTAGCGTTCATATCAGATGATAATTTTCACCTTTTGTGTTTAATTGTTTTTTAGTTATTTGAATTATCTTTTTATAATTGAGACGAAAATATTAAATCTATTAATACTATGTGTTTTATCATCACCGGAAATATTAACATATATTATATTTTATTAACAATGTATATTCCCACGTTGCAAGTTTATTCGTAAATAACAGTACGTCAGATTTTTATAAAGGTATACATTTTAGAATATAATTTTCTCTTTTTAAATAAAAATTGTCGCAAATATATTCATAAAATAATTATCACAAATAAAAGATTTTATGATCTTTATATCTATTAATATTTTCAATTTGTAATTATCAGATATTTAAGTATATATAATATGTTCTCCATTTGTATTTCAAAAAAATAATTTAATTGTGTCTTAAACGATGCAGAAATATTTTTGTTGCATAATTTGAAAAAAAAGTAATTCCATTGTTGCTTATTTTGAATTTTTATTTTCTTTTTTAGTCCGGAAGATATCCGGAGTTGTAACTCTTCTATTATTTTTTTGTAATGAGTCGATTTACATTTATTTGGCGATAGGGTAAATCGAAACAGTATGTCATTAGCCAATTAATATAAAATCATGATTATATGATGTTGTAGAAAAAATGGAAATCCATTAACCGCTGAGACCGCATCCGCACAGATGACGGATCGCTAAGTTCGCAAAGAACAGGATCAAATCATTTGCGTACTTTGCGTTGACCTTTGCGTTCTTTGCGGTCAAACTGACCTTTTCTATATTCCCGGGCGGAAAAAAATAGAAAAATATTTGATCTGATCTTTTATTAGTATTTGAATTATTCCATATATTTGAGGATAAATATTTTGCAGCCCATGAAAACTTTAACCGTGAGAGTGATCAATTTTCCAGTGCAGTTTTAATGCACGGCACGGGCTGTTTGTATACCTCTTTCAGAAAATCCTGTAAATCAAACTAATCCTGCTTGAGTAAATCATAAAAGTTGATTTATGATTGTCCTGATCCTGACACCCGATGCCATCATAAACTGATTGAACCCGGAGTTCTCATTTCAATTGTAAAAAAGATGGTTAATAAAATAAGAAGTTCTCACATACTACTCAGGATTAAGAATAGCCTGAATATTTTCATAGGTGACATGATTGAAGCTGTATCCGGTACCGAACAGGATTTCACCGAGGGCAGTCTTCGCAGAGCAATACTTTTATTATCAGTTCCTGCAGTTCTTGAAATGGTTATGGAATCTGTATTTGTCATTGCAGATATTTATTTTGTATCAAGATTAGGGGCTGAAGCTGTCGCCACCGTTGGTCTGACGGAGTCTATGATGACCATAATTTACTCTATTTCATTTGGTCTGGCAACTGCCACAACTTCACTTGTGTCAAGAAGAATTGGAGAAAAGAACAATGAGGCAGCATCGAAAGTTGCATTTCAGGCAATCCTAACTGGGATAGTTATTGCCTTTCTGATCGGATTACCGGGTGCTCTGTTTTCATCTGATCTGCTATCATTTATGGGTGCTTCAGACAATATTGTCCATAATATGTCGGGGTACACAAAGATCATGCTTGCAGGCAACCTGGTTATAATGCTCTTATTTATTATTAATGCGATCTTCAGAAGTGCAGGAGACGCTGCTGTTGCTATGCGGGTTCTCTGGCTTGGAAACATAATTAATATTATACTTGATCCCTGTCTTATTTTCGGACTTGGTCCTTTCCCGAAACTTGGCGTGGCAGGTGCTGCAGTGGCTACAACAACAGGAAGGGGAATAGCTGTCCTGTATCAGTTCTACCTGTTATTCATGGGTAAAAACAGGATAAGACTTTCCTTAAAAAACTTTGGAATCGATTTCAGGATCATAGGTAAGATTGTGAAGATTTCGCTTGGGAGTATCGGGCAGAATCTTATTGTTACTTCAAGCTGGATCTTTCTTGTCAGGATAATTTCTGTCTTTGGCAGTATTGTGGTCGCAGGTTATACGATTGCCATCAGGATTATAAGTTTTACTTTGCTTCCATCATGGGGTCTGAGTAACGCAGCATCTACACTGGTTGGTCAGAACCTCGGTGCTAAAAAGCCGGACAGAGCAGAGAGGTCTGCACTATTTACAGGGTGGATCAATATGATACTCCTTGGGATCATAGGCTGTATACTTGCTATTTTTCCTTCAACTTTCATTGGAATCTTCATAAATGATCCTCTAGTACTCAAATCAGGCGTTGAATGTCTGAGGATCGTAAGCCTTGGATATGTTGCCTATGGATTTGGAATGGTACTGGTAAATTCTTTTAATGGTGCGGGAGATACATCAACCCCTCTGAAGATCAATATATTTGCCTATTGGCTTATTGAGATACCGCTTGCCTGGATTCTTGCGATTAAGAGCGGAATGAATGAACGTGGAGTTTTCCTTGCGATACTGATTTCAGAATCAATTATGACAATTGTTGCATGGCTTGTTTTCAGAAGGGGAAAATGGAAATTAAAGAAGGTTTAAAAAAGTACAAGCCATTCCTCTTTATGATAACTCATTCAGGATCAAATCTCCGCCTCGTTATTTTTACCTGACCACGTATTTTTTTTGTCTCAATCCGTTTCAACTGAGATGATAAAGTAGGTCTTGTAGCCCTTCGCTTAACAGGAGTCGTTAACGCTTTTGCAACAAGATCATAAAACTTTTCTATCACATTCTGTTTATTCAGAAGCTGGGTTCTTTCGGATTGTGAAACCAGGATCAGTTCAGATTCTTTGTTAATTTTATTTTTAAGTTTCTTAAATATCAGGTTCTTTTCTCCGTCCGACAGCAAAGTGGTACCGGAGATATTGAATCTTAGCTCGACTTTTGTACTTACCTTATTTACATTCTGTCCACCCGGACCGCCACTTCGTGATGTCTGAAAAATGAATTCTCCTTCAAGTTTCCTTGTTTTAAGCTCGTAAGGCGTCATGGTTTTTTTCAATTTACAGGAAGAACACGGCAACACCTGCCACACTTATTATTGCACCAATAATCTCTGGAAGAGTAACTTTTTCCTTTTGCAGCATTACTGCTGGTGGAATTATCAACACAGGGACAAGCGCCATGATTGTTGCGGCTATACCTGCCTCCGTGTATTTCACTGCAATAAGTGAAAATGAAACTCCAAGAAATGGTCCGAAAAAGGCACCAAGTGTTATCGCTGACATGCCTGACCTGTTTCGTGTGGCGCTAAGGATGTTTTTCCATCGTGAAAGAATTGTGGTCAGGATGGTAAAACCTGCAATACCAGCTATGATCCTGATCTGTGTTGCTGCAAACGGATCATAATCACCTAGTCCCAGTTTGCTGAGAACCATACCAAGCGCCTGGCCAATTGCGCCTCCCACAGCCAGAAGAATTCCTTTGGAATCAAGTTTGAGAGAGAACTTTTCACCTTTACCGTTCCTGTTAAATATAGCCAGTGCAATTCCAGAAAATGTAAGCGCCATACCGGCAAAATGGATCAACCTGAGTCTTTCGCCTATTATTATCCACCCGAAAAAGGTTGTAAGTGGGGGGACGAGAGTCATGATCAGCATTGAAAACCTAGATCCGATAACTGTGTAGGCTTTGAAGAGCAACAGATCTCCGAAAACAAATCCAACAAGGCCAGAAAGAGTCAGCCATATCCAGTTTTGAGCACTGGCATCAAATGGCAAAACCATTCCTCTTCTTAATAAATTAAAAATACTGAGAAACAAAAATCCCAATAACAGCCTGAGAACATTTACTGCAAGGGATCCTACTTTGTTTCCTGCAGATTCAAATGAAAGTGAGGTGATAGTCCAGAAAAAAGCTGTAAGTAGTGCAGCAAATTCACCTAAATGGGATTCAATAAAACTCATTTTAAAATCATTTCTTATATTTAATCCCGTTTATTACGGGTCGGTAAAATTAATATTATTTGCCTTTTATTTTATGGACGCACTCATTAAACTTCATTTTATAAATCAGTGGAAAAAGTATTTCAACAATACAGAACTTCCAATTACTTTTTATTACTCCGACAAACCTGAGAATGTCAATATTTTGCAGCCAGATAGCAAACGGCACTGCATTATATGTCAACTTAAGAAAGTGTTTTCAGGGGAATCGCTTGCCTTCAGCAAGGAATCTCTGAATTGCAGCGGTGCTAAAAGATATCTGGGTTTCTCTGAATCCATACGTCCAAATTTTGAATATTTTCTTTCTTGTGGGATTGAAAATGAGATGGAAGGGGAGAGATACAAGAGAACACCGGAGATTGTAAGGGAGATAATGAGAAATCAAAAGAAGATCGGCATTTCAGGAAAATACATCGTCTTTAAAAGATGGGATAACCTCGTAGAAAATGATTATCCGGATGTAGTGATCTTTTTTGTGACGCCTGATGTACTTTCCGGTCTATTCACTCTTTCCGGATTTGATCAGACAGACAATAACAGCACCATTGCGCCCTTTGGTGCTGGTTGTGGGGCGATTGTGCATTATCCGTACCTTGAAAAAGATTCTGAAAACCCCAGGTCTGTCATCGGGATGTTTGATGTCTCTGCACGTCCGTGTGTAAAACCGGGGATACTTTCATTTGCTGTTCCGATGGTGAAATTCCTCAAAATGGTAAATTATATGGACGAGAGTTTCCTTATCACAGATTCATGGAAAGAGGTTCAGAAAAGGATATCCTGAATCCTGTGGTAAAAATCCGAATTAATTTCAAATATTGATAAAGGTATATTTTCTTTGGCATCTCATGTTTAATGAAAACTATGAAGGAAAAGGTTATAGCAGTCTTTGAAATCGGGAAGTTCAGTAAGAAGTTACTGATGTTTAATCATGGACTCATATTGATTGAAGAGTATGAGGAAAAATTTCCGATGATCAAAGACGAGGATGGATTTGAATGCGACGATATAGAGATGATTGAAAAATGGGTTAAAAAATCTGTTTCCAATCTTATTCATTCATCAATCTGGGATTTGATTGCTGTCAATTTCACAACATATGGTCCGGCCGTTGTGTTCCTGGATTCGCATGGAAAACCACTGAATCAGCTTTACAACCAATCGAAACCTATTGATATAAGTATTCCTGGACTATTATATGAAAGGTATGGCGGCAAAGAAGAATTCTGTCTTCAGACTGGATCACCCGCAATGGGGATGAATAATTCCGGTATCCAGATTTTATGGTTTAAACATACAAATCCTGAACAGTTTTCAAGGACAAGAAATATTCTTCATTTACCGCAATACCTGTCATATTCACTTTCCGGAATGATGAATTCCGAGTTGACATCAGTCGGTTGTTATTCAGCCCTTTGGGATTTTGACATTATGAACTATCACAAATGGGTAAGGGATGAATCTCTTCCGTTTCCAGATTTTAAACCCTCTGGTGAAGCAATAGAAATTAAAATAGAAGGAAAGAATATTTTTGTCGGATCAGGATTACAGCGCACTCCTGCATCACTCGTCCCCTTGTCCGGATCGGGTACAGGTGAATTCATCCTTGTATTAACCGGAGACGAATTTATAAGTCTGAATCCATTTAATGATGAGAGGCTTACAGATTTTCAACTGGCTAACGGTTGCTTCTGTTACCTAAGTCATGATATGAAACAGATTAAATCGTCAAGATATGCCCTGGGCCAGCTTCACGATTCGGTACTTGATAAAATGAGCCGGTATTTTAAAATTCAGACTGACAGTTTTAAGCTTATTAAACCAGATATAAGACTCTTTAATAAACTTAGTATTAAGTTCCGTGATAAACAAGTTTTTTTGAAAGATGGCGCTTATCCCAGGGAACTAAAGGAAGATCCGGATTTATTTGAATTTGATCATTTTGTTGAAGCATATCATCAACTTATGATTGAGCTTGCTGATATGACCCTGGATTCAATAAACCTTGTGATCCCCGAAAACGAAAATCTGAATAGCCTGATTCTTGCAGGTAGATTTTCAGCGAATGATCTGTTTGTTAAACTTATAGCAAGTTCGTATCCTCATCTGAGGGTTTTTACAACTGACTATAAATATATCTCAGGACTTGGGGTTGCACATTTGATATATAATTCGGTATTTAAAGAGGATACACCCCGGCTTGAAATTGATCTGAAAGAATGTACAGTTGGAAGGGGATAATTTGTTTTAAGAGATCAATATTGTCCGAAGTCAGAAGACTCCAATCCGCAATCCACCTTCGCCAGAACCTTTGCTGAAGCTGCGGTTCTCAAAGAAGGCTGCGGTGGACAAAGCCGCAATCATCAATCCGCAACCGGGCCGCAGGCGAGCTCGGCGAAGCCAATCCGAAATTCGAAATCCGAAATTAATAAAGCCTTTCTCCTAGGGCAGCCTTGAGCCTGTAAATGCTTGCGGCATAATCAATCCTTGCCTTAAGGAGCATCAGCATACTCTCTGAAACTGCAGTATTGGAATCCAGAAGATCAAGGTTTGTTATAGATCCGGCTTTGAAACTTGTTTCTGCCAGTGAATACGCCTTTTGTGCCTGTTCAAGTTGTAATTCAAATTGCTTTACCTTCTGTACAGCTGCATTCATGTATGCAACCGCTTCTATCACATCAGAAGTAATAGTTCGTCTTAATGATTCATTATCTATTGCGACAGAATGAATTGCAGATTCAGCCTGGGCAAGATTGTATTTAGTCTTCATTCCGTCGAACAGAGGAACTGTAAACCCTACACCAAGTACGTAATTGGGTTTTGGTTCATTGAGATTAGGAAGGTACCCGTTTTTTGCACCACCGCTCGCCATGAAATTGACATATGGTTTATTTGAAGTCTTTACAAGATCATATCTCAACTGTGCAAGTTTTACCTTGTCATTGTTTATAAGAATCTCATCCCTGTTCCTGTAAGCGAACGACAGAAGAGAATCACTCGGAACAACAGGAGGATTAACATAGAGTTCCTTTTTTACCACTGGTACATTTTTTTCGCTAAGACCCAGAAGACAGTTGAGATATGATTGCTGCATTGTCAATGAAGCTATTATATCTACCTTCTGACTCTCGACAGTGGAAATTTTGACTTTGGTCGAGAGAATCTGATAGTCATTTGCTGAGCCAGTCGACTTAAGTGTCTCTACATATCTGAGATGTTCCTTCAGGGCTGCAAGTTGTTCATCCTTTATTATTATTGCATCCTGCAAAAAAGCTATAGTGTAGAAATTATTTATTGTAGCGGCTGATAGTTTTTGTCTGGCCTGATCAAGAGTCTTTTCACCAATTGTCTTGCTTTCAGTTTCAACTGCTATGCTTTGCCGTGTTCTTCCGAAATCATAAATGACCTCACGGAAATTGACTGAAGCAGAATAGTTATTTTGAGGATATAGTTGAAAAGTCCCCATGTTAGGGATTGATATCTTTGTTACCGGACCGAGGAACGAATAATTGGCTCCCAGGTCGACCTGTGGATAACTGCCTGTTTTCGCCAGACCGATTCTTGCGTCTGCATTATTGAGGGTCTCCTCAACACCTTTAATGGAAGGATGATTTTTGATTACCTCCGCTATTATTTCTTTGAGTGAAAGCGAATCGGATGACACATCGGCCTCAGAGTTTTTATATGAGACACAGAATGCAGGATTGCCTGAGATTGCCAGTAAAACTGCAGTGATTACCAATATTTTTATTTTTGGAAAACTATTCATGTGTAACGATATTTTCTGTATTTGTTTGTTTCTTTTTAGTATGAAGGAAGAAAACTGGAATTAAACCGGTAAGTGTTATTAATCCTGCGATCAGGAAGTCGTCGTTTATACCTTCAATATATGCCTGTTTGCCAAGGTTTGTAAGCAGCATGCTTTGCCCCAGCCTTGTCGCGTTTGAAGGTGCTGCACCAGCCTCATATACAATATGATGTTTCATGTTGTCAATTGTCTTCTGATATAATTCAGTGCCGGGTTTGACGGATTCACCAAATATCTGCGAATGATATGTAACTCTTGCGGTAAGCATTGTTGCAAGAAATGCCACACCAAGGCTGCCACCGAGCTGTCTGATAGAATTGGTTATTGCAGAAGCCTGCGCCATTTTCTCCCTGGGGATATCAAGCATGGATACAGTGGTAAGTGAGGTAAACATCAACCCCATAGCAAGACCCCGGAGATAAAGTGTCAGCATAATAAAGCTATGTTCGGTAAGCCATGAAAGGTTTGAATTAAGGTAAAAGCTGAATGCGAAAAGCAAAACACCCAGGATCAGTGGGAACTTTGGATTCAACCTGTCAGATATTTTACCTGTGATCGGAGCCATGATACCCTGAATAATTCCAACAGGTAGAAATACTCTTCCGGATTGCAGCGCTGAATAACCCAGCGAATTCTGAAGATATACCGGAAGGAGAAAAGTACTTCCGAACATACCCAGGCTGAATAGAATAAGTATTATGTTAGCAATTCCGAAATTATGATTCAGAAGTAGTCTCAAGTCCAATAATGGCTCTTTTACTGTTAATTCGGCGGTAAGAAATACCGCCAATGCAATCAAACTTATAGCCCCGCAAGCTAAAATATAAGGAGCATGCCAGCCCTGTGAATTAGTTGCTGCATTTCCCTGAGAAAGGGTATAAAGCGTAAGCGGAAGAAAAATAGTGACTGAAATGAAACCGGCAACATCGAAGCTTCTGATTTTAGGATTAATATATTCACCCTGAATGATCAGGGTAAAAAGCATTGCCAGGATACCAATAGGAATATTTACATCAAAAATCAATGGCCAGCTGAAATGGTCGATCAAGAAGCCTCCGATAAGAGGTCCGAATGACACGGATGCAGCTGCAGAAATTCCCCAGAACCCAAGAGCAAAGCCTCTCTGGTTTGGAGGAAATTCCCTTGTTATGATAGCCATACCAAGTGGCTGTATCGTTCCCGCACCAAGGCCCTGGATAACCCTTGAGATAATAAGCATGTTTTCGTCTGTAGACCTTCCGCATAGCATTGATCCCAGAGTGAAAAGAAATAAACCGATGAAATATAATTTCTTATAACCAAATTTATCAGCAAGCCATCCGGATGTGGGAAGTGCAACAGCCATTGACAACATGTAGGCAGTAATTACCCATTCTATTTTGTCAAGACTTACACCGAATGAGGCCATTATTTTTGGCAAACCGACATTTACAATTGTCGCATCGAGAACCGCCATAAATGTTCCCAGCATGACATTGGCAAGCAGCAACCACTTGTATGAATCATGTTTTGGGTGGAAAATGGCGCTACGTCTGCGAACCAGGCTTCTTACCCGATGTGTTGTCGATAATCTTCTGGCCATTATTTACTCCTGATAATCTTTACAACCGCAGACATTCCGGAAAGTATATTAAATGAAGCTATATCCTTCTTGCTGTCTGAGCTGTCAATAGATATTCTGACTGGTATTCTTTGAGTCACTTTTGTGAAGTTGCCGGATGCATTATTTGCCGGAATTAAGGAAAATACAGAAGCTGTGCTTGAGCCAATAAGAAATATTTTACCGGTGAACCTGATACCCGGAAAGGCATCCAGTGTGAATCTGACATCCTGTCCGTTATGCACTTCAATAATATTTGTTTCTTCGAGAAAAGCAATAATCCATATCTTTTTACTCATCGTCAATGTAAATACAGACTGGCTTGGTTGTACCACATCACCTGGCAGCAACCATCTTTTTGCAACTATGCCATCTGCAGGTGCATAAAGCCTTGTATTCCTGATTTGAGTATCTAAAACCCTGATCTGTGAGTTTGCAGTTTCAACCGCAGCAGAAGCAGTAGATATCGTTGATTTTGAGACTGAAAGTTGAGCTTTTGCAGCGTCAAGTTGTGCGGCGGCGCCTTCAGCGGCTTTCTTAATGTGGTCAAATTGTTCAGCAGTTATCACACCACCTTCCGATTGCTTTTTAGCTCTTTCCAGATCCTCATTTGCTCTCTCAAGATTTATTTCAAGAACCCTGATGCTCTTCTGATCAGAATTGTATTTCACCTCAGCCTGCGAAAGACTGGCAATCGCCTGTGCTTTTACTGCAAACGCCTGATTTCTTTGGGCTACGAGATCTGAGCTGTCGAGATCAGCCAGAAGGGTACCTTGTCTGACAACATCACTTTCATTTGCATAAAGATTAGAGATCCTGCCAAGGATCTTTGAACTAACGGTTACATTATCAGCATCTACATGAGCATCATCGGTTGTTATGTACATAGAATAATCACGGTACCAATAATATGCACCTGCAAGAACTAAAAGTACCACCACCGTAAGTGGGATATAAACTTTGATCCTGTTTTTATTTAT
>JAHEYW010000128.1 GCA_023251395.1 Bacteroidales bacterium | reverse complement strand
CCATGATCCTGACAGGAAAATGCTGTTGTTTTATTGTGTTGAAATCCTTAATACCTGATTCTTTTCTGATTGCAACAAGGAAATAATAGGGGTCTTCTAATTTTGCGATAAGCCTCAGGTTCTTGTATGGTTCCTTACTGGTCGAACCTTTATAGGCTGAACTCAGCATTGCACTTGAGGTAACTCCGAAATCGACCCTTGCATTAATTCTCACATTGGTCCCATCCTGAAGATTTATTTCGTCAAGAGGAGGAGGATAATCATGAGTGGATACAAGTCTCGGACCATATGACCGGTTACAGTTCCTGCACAGGATAACAGAATAGCCGTATGGTTCCATTGATTTCCTAACGAATTCCCCTAGTTCTCCCCATGGACAGCCACTTTCACATGCGCCGGCCATAACAGGTCTTTTAACATCCCAGCCGGTTTTACCAACATCAATTGTTTCCTGGGCAGATATTGTATACCGGTTATGAACTGTAAACAAGATAAACAGGATAACTGCCTTACTGAAAATTCCTTTTGTGAAATGCACTAATAAACTTTTCATTATCAGCTGATTGTAAGTAGGACTTAAAAGATAAAATTAAGATAAAGTGAAAAATAAATTTATGAAAATATCAAGAAATTACCTGATGATTTTAAGTGATTTTACAGATGAAATAAATTTACCTTTTATGGTTACACCCTGTACGATTATATCATAATCATCCAAAAAATCAGATGTGTAAAAATTAATGCTGTATTTTATTCCCGTCAAACCTGCATTAAAGGCACTCCAGTAAAGTGTATTTCTTAAATCAGGTTTGCGATCTGACTTTTTTTCTTGTGCGGAATATTCAGGTGAAATGAATTTCTCCGCCGGTTCCATAGTTTGATAAGGAAACCTGGTCACATTATCAGAAAGGGTAATGTTACCAAGATCGGTTTTAGCGGTTATCACGTTAATCAGGCCTGAAAAAATATAATCTCCCACAATATATCTTGATTTTATTACGTCAATTTTTTCCACCAGCAAAGGGTCAACCCCGGCAAATTTCACAGGATCTTTAATTATTACACCATCGACCATAAGTGCAGAATTATCGTATTTTCTGTTATCGAAAATGTCCATTACTGTTACCTTATAACCTGTTCTTACAGGGGTTAATGAAACTCCGGGAAGGAGTTCAAAAAACACTTCCTGCATAGTAGGCAGCTTAATATAATCCTCCATTTTAAGTTCAATATCGGGTTTTGAATAAAACCGACTTGTGCTTTCTGAAAACTTTTCCCGTATTCTCTGAACAGGAGGCTCAAATGATTTGTAGATCCTGGTTGCCCGGAAATTTGCACCCATCTGTCTTATAAGTGGAGAAATTGTTGATTCAGAATGACCTGATTGAACTTTTACAGGATACTGATCTGAAAAGGATGAACGTAATACGGGTTTACTTTTTTCTTCGCGATTACCGCTCTGGATGATAATATCTCTCAGTTTATCGTCCAATGGCAAACTGAAAGAGAACGATCCGTTTTGTTCACAGCGGGAATATTGAAATGACGCATTTTTCCCGGGAATGGACAGAAAAACAAATTGATTTTCAGGAGCCGCTGTATCTTTAAAATCCAGAATATCCCCATTCAGATAGTGATATTCATCTTCCCTTTTGTACTTTATTTCCGGTTGATAATCAGACAGGATAAGGCTCCAGTCAATCCAGTTGCTTTTTGCTGTCAGGAGAAATTTATTGATAATGCTGTCGGGAATATTCTCCAAACCGGTTTGGCTAAAGCTTTGCGGCCATTGCCCGAATTCCGATCCAAGAAGCAGGTAATCTGCAATCCCGGATTTTGATTTAGTACCGGCCGGGACCACTGATAATGTCATGTAAGCAGTGTCTCTATCCGACTGGTTATAAATATCCTGTAAAATAACCGATAAATTTTCCCGCCTGCTGATTGAATCAGGTGATTCTATACTTACCTCCATAAAATCACTTTTCTGATGTTGCGTGAGCATATATGATTCATTTACCGGTTTTCCCGATGCATTAAAAAGTGTAAAATGATTAACTCCGGGTGTAAAGACAGGAGCGGGTAACTCTATTAATGTTGTATCTCCAGCAAGAATTACAGCTGATTTGTAATTAATCCGGCCATGGGTCTGGACAAAAAGGTAACTGGTGTTTTTATTTTCTGACCTGAAGTTATTGTCAGTCATTATACATACTTCTATGTTTTGTTTTTTATTTATACTAACATGCACATTGTCTTTTGCAGAATACTGTACGGGGTTGATATTTAAGGTGTTATCCGGAATAAAATAGGTCTGGTCTTTCTGGTCGCTGTAAATTTTCAGTTTTTTGATGTAACAGTTACCGGGCATAAAGTTCTTCATCCAGCTTGTATAGGCACGGAGTGTATAGATTCCTGGTCTGAGAGTATCAGGAAGGATCACTCTTCCTTCACCTGAACCATTCAGGAGGCCAACCTTCCTCTGAGCGACAGGTCTGTTAACTGTGTTAAGAACTTCCAGGTATGCAATCTTACTCCAATCTGAAAGTGAGCTGTTCTTCCTGTCAAACAAAAAGACATTAAACCAGATCTCTTCACCTGCAATATAGTTATCTCTGTCTGTCTGAACGTAAACCTCCTCACCTGGAAAAGCGTCAGTATATTTTTGAAACTTTTCGGTTATACCGGAAAGGACATCTTCCCCATTCTGACAGAAAGATGCAGAACAGATGACTATAAAAATTGCTGAGATAAAAGCCTTTTTCATCTTTCTGGTGGGAGTATATTTTTGCAATCAGGTTCCATAAATGCTTGATATATTATTTATCTATCCACCCAAAAAGAAGGCTTGATATTGGTACCTCTTAATGTACAGTCAATGCATGTCTGATCATCAGTAATAATATAATGATCGTCAGTAAATTCAACAATCCAGTATCGTATTCCATCATAATCAAACAAGCCAGGCGGAGGCCAATAATCAGAAGGGGCCCTTTCCTGATAATTCTCGGTACAATGATAGTACGGAAAAACCAATCCCTGAAAGGGGCCGTTTATGTAGATCGATCCCGTGGATTTTGCTGAAACGCTGAAATATCCAAGAACCTGTACCTCGGGCTTTCCAAAACAGAACATATTACCTTCTATTGATGATGGTATTCTGTCATGAATAGTACCGCTGCCTTCAGATAGCTTCTCCAGATTATTCCAGTAGTCGTACTCATTCTCAGTTACTGAATACTGGTTTACTTCGATCCTGTACCTTACTGAAAGTCTGTCTGATTCATTTGAAAAGAATTTTATTAAATGCTGGTTAATTTTGCTGTCATTCAGATTGCCAGCGGCTTTTACATCTATATGATCCGAATTGGTATTTATCCAGCAGATATTACTTCTGGTCCTCTGATATAACGGAGCTATTATTTTCCATGTCTCATTATAATCCCATCTGTAAAATCTGCATTTCCCGGAAGGGTCTGAGGTATTCAGCAGTATTTTACAGCCCTCTCCGTTCTTAGGAAAACCGTCAGCTGTACTGAGTTGTATTTTTTCATAATACAGGCTGTCTATTTTGGGAACAGGAAGCATTTCCATTTGGGTTGACTTAAGACTGAAATCAACAATCTTCTTATTTCCGGGCTGCTGTATATGATAGATATCAATATGCAACATATATTTTCTTCCGATTTCTCCTTTGAATGTTTCGCTGGTGACAAATGTTCCGGATGTTGTGATAGTAAGTGGATAATTATTGCCGACGTTATCTGTAATAAAAACATTACAGGTTCTTACAGGATTAAAGCTTGCCTCTGACCCGATAGGTATTGATTTTGATATTTTAACAGATTGTTGTCCCTGCTGGTTGGTTATCATCCCTTCCACAACAAATAGCTCAGGGTCAACTCCTGTTTCCGGGATGAATTGTGTAACACAACCGGATGCTGTAACAAGCAACAGGAACAGAACTTTATCTAAATACTTTTTCATTTCTAAAAATCGAAATTAAAATTTACCGAAGGTATTGCCTGTCCGAATATTGACAACTTGTATCCATATACATAGTTACCATCATTCCTGAAGAATTCTGAATATACATTCTGGCGGCCAAGAAGGTTATAAACTGATATTACAAAATGCGGATTAGCTATCTTATGTGATCTTAAATTGCCATTTATTGTACATGATGCATCAAGCCGGATATAATCCGGGATCCGGTACATATTCCTGTCTGAATATTGGACAACTAGTTTATTGCCAATATAATATGATGTTATAGGATATGTCACAGGCCGTCCGGTGCTCCATGTAAAATTTGATGAAAAACTCACACGCCTTGAATAAAGGAATGTATAAAGAAAAGTCAGATTATGTGGTTTATCGTAGTTTGCCGGGAACCAATTCCCCTTATTTATAATCTCATCGGGGTACTTACCTGTCGATTTCAGCAATATCCTTGACCATGTATATCCGATGTCCCATCTTGTTCTGCCAGAACTCTTTCTGGCCGAAAACTCAACTCCATATGCTTTACCTTTCACTGGTGCAAGGTCTGCTTCAATGTTCTCGTTCATTACCAGGTTGGTCATTCCCTTGAAATCAACCATATTCTTAATGTTTTTAATATATGCTTCTGCTGATGCCTCAATTCTTCCTCTCGACAGAAGCACATAATAACCTGCAGCGAACTGGTCTCCGATCTGGGGTTTGAGATAATAGTCACTCAGTTTCCATGTATCGGTTGGGGCAATTGATACAGAGTTAGAAAGCAGGTGAAGGTATTGATACATATGGTTATAGTTGACTTTTACCGATGTGTTTTCTGATGTTTTGAAATTTACAGAAAGCCTGAATTCCGGTCCGGCATAATGCGACATCACTCTTCCATTATTATAAAATGTAGTATCCGTTATAGATGAGGTATTTTTTGAAAGTTCAGGATTGTAACGCAAAACTCTCCCCGGTCCCAATGACAAGAATGCAGATAGCCTTACTCCGGCATTCAAAGTAATAAAATCAAGTAAGGTAATTTTGTCATCAAGATAAACAGAACCCTCCAGAGCCTGTTCAACCCGTATTCTACTGGCTTTTACCATTGAGGAATCGTTGTCAGGAAGATATTTTCCGGGAAGTACGGAATGATAATCAAGCTCACTGCCATATCTTATTTCATGTATCCCCTTATAAAGGTTGAAATCAGCTTTCAATGTTGTTGTGTTTATTCTGTGAGATAATATGAATGATTCCGTTTTTAACTTGTCACTCGACATATTATAACTGAAATGACTGTTCGCCAGAGTTACATTCATTAAGTGAGTTGATGAGAATGAATGTCTCCATCTTGCAGATACAATATTGTTATTAAAATTATAAAGGGTGTCTGAATTCAGCTGAAAGGCGTCCTTGCTCATATAAGCAGACAGGTCTAATTTATTATTCTTGTCAACATTCCATGAAATGCTGGGATTAATATCATAAAAGGAGGCTTTGCTTTTTCTCAGCGCCGGATTATTGAGAAGTTTCAGAACCCAGTTTGAATAGGTGGTTCTGCCTGCTAGAATAAATGAAGCAACATCCTTTTTTATCGGTCCTTCAAAAACGAGATGTGTGGTAACCGGACTGATACCGGCATTTCCCATAAATTCTCTTTTGTTGCCTTCTTTTGTGTTGATATCAATAACAGATGCGATCCTTCCTCCATACCTGGCCGGTATTCCTCCTTTATAGATAGTGAAGTCCTTAATGATATCGGCATTAACCGATGTAAAGAACCCAAAAAAATGAGACGGGTAATATACGGGTGCTCCATACAGCAGCATCAGGTTTTGATCGGCCGATCCTCCCCTGACGTTAAAACCTACAGAGCCTTCGCCAACGGATAAAACCCCGGGTACCAGAAGTATGCTCTTTGTTATATCTGGTTCTCCCATTGATGTAGGCTGATACTTTATATGGTCCATATCAATTTTTACAACGCCTGATTCATTTCTTTGCAGTATTGTGCTTTTCTGAGCATATACAACTGTTTCTCTCAGAGGTATGACAGCACTATTCATTTCTATATTCAAATATCCCTGGCCATAGACATTTACAGTAGCATGTTTTTCCTTCATTCCGATAAAAGAAAACTGGATCTGGTGAGTTCCCCTGGGTAGATTCAGGTTATAGTAACCATATTGGTTGCTGACTATACCTGTCTTAAGATCCTGAACCAGAATTGTGACACCTGAAAGCGATTCCCGTGTATCATTCTGAATTATATTACCTGATATATTTACATTTCCCGGCAAATCCTTTTCAGCCGGATTTCCAATATCAATAAAAAGACTCTCAGTAACCTTTTGCTTTTCTTTTTCATAAGAATACTCCTCCTGTTGATAGATCTCTTTTTCTGCATCTGATCTGTTGATATGCTCAATTTCAAAGTCCTTGGTAATAATTATGTCCCCGTTGGCGTTTTGAAAATAGTAGAGATTCTTTGCCTTGAACAATTTATCGAATAGATTAAATACGGTTTTGCACCCCGGGTAATTGTCCGGCCTGAGATCCTTTACCCAATCCTCCCTGTAGAAAAATCTGACACCTGACTGTTCTTCTGCTTTTGAGATAAACTGATTGAAAGTGATGCCATCATAATTCCATGTGATCTTAATGTCATTCTGAGCTAATAGCAGATTTGCTGAAAGCAGTAAAACAATTGAAAAAAATATTTTGGACTTCACTTCAATAATACTATCTGGTAATTGTCTCATAATAATCAATGACCCGCTTAAAGCTTTCAGGGTCAGTCTTTGAGACAACTATATCATTATTTCTTATAAACTTATTAATCTTAACCTTGTATTCTTTGGTGAAAAGATCCATAAGTTCTTTCCTTTTATTGGCCCTTGTGACATTATTGTCTTTCAATATATATATATTATTTACCTGTTTGAATTTAGGTAGTCCATTGGTATAGCTGGTTGGGAGTATCTCATTCCTGTATTTCACAAATATTTTTATTTTTGAATCTGACAGTACATGCCAGAATCCTTTCAGAGAACCAACCGACTCCATTTCCAGGTTTCTGAAATTCAGTAAATTATTGTTATAATTCAATGTGAAGGAGCTTACTCTGTCCTTATTGACCTGAATAATATTTCCGTCGTATTTCAGAATCTGAACTTCGTCGTCTAAGATGTCGTACCGGATCTTAATATTACTGAAAGTATGTCTGTCGATTACTATTGTCCCGTCTATGAAATCAGATGTAAGAAGGAATTGACTTCCCTCAACAGATGTAAATGAGTTTCTCCAGATTCTTCCGTTAAAGAGTATTTGATACTCAATACTGTCAGAATTTGAAATTCCATTTGATTCAGACAACTTATCAGAATGTTGTACCAATAATAGGGACGGGTTGAAATATATAATTAACGAAAAGATCAGTTGGATCATCAGAATCGTAATTTATAAGTTATTCAATTGATTCTGGTATTGAATAAATTGTTTTGCAATATCATTCTTATCATCTTTGATATTAAGACTTTCATCGCACAAATCATGCCATACTGAAAAAATAGTTAAATGATATTTTTTGTCATTTTTAGTAAGGAATGATCAGGGAAAATACAATCTTAATATTATTAAAATTTTGTGAAATGTATAGCTGTGACAGGAATTATAATATAGGATCACCACAAAAATCCCTTCTCATGCAGCTTTTACAGAACCTTCCTCTCCATACCTCGTCAAACTGGTTCATGACTGATTCAACAATTTTTGGATTATCCGTAATAAATCCCGATTCAAAATTGCGCGTGTTCTCACCTTTAATACCGAGGCCTGCACCTGTAAGATTTGCCGAACCCGAATAGGCAAATTTCCCGTCAATGATAATGTGTTTAAAGTGAACCCTTGGGCATAGTTGTCTTTCCATACTATCCCAGAGCAAAGGATATTTGTCGAAGCTCTTCCTGAAATTAGGACCAGGCTCTTTTGCATGCAAAAG
Organism: Bacteroidales bacterium; assembly: GCA_023251395.1. Classification (GTDB taxonomy): domain Bacteria; phylum Bacteroidota; class Bacteroidia; order Bacteroidales; family VadinHA17; genus LD21. The sequence goes on along the minus strand of JAHEYW010000128.1, from coordinate 1,613 downwards.
ACGGATAGCTACTTTTCGTTTAATTAAACTGTCAAGCACACTCAGAAAAGACTTTACTGCACCCTGGTGGTGAACATGAAGATCTTTTATGTCAGCGGTTCCGATCCAGACAAAGGAGTTAGCATGTGATACTGGTTCAATTACCTGTTTGTACAATTGCTCGTTTGTAATAAAATTGATGTCCATGACTCACAAGTTCATCAGAAATCCATTAACCACAAAGTTCACAAAGGCATTACACAAAGATCGCAAAGTAAATAAAAACAGCAGTTTAATTTTGTGAATTCTGTGTAGAACTTAGTGTTCTTTGTGGTTAAATGATTTTGTCCCTATTATCACTCTTTTTCTACAGAGGATTATATGGAGTTATTTTTCCTGAATTCATCATCTGGAGGTACCTTTCCCTATATTTTTTCAGGTAGATTGTATCAAATCCGGCTACTCCAATAATAAGCGGATTTGGTTCACCCTGTTTTCTTGTATGTACTCTTTCAAAATCCTTATCAGTTGAATGCACCGCCAGCCCAACATCGCACTTTGCCTCTTCTGCAAATGCTTTGAAATATTCGATTGATGCTTTGTATAGCTTTGTCTCTGTCTGGGTGGGCCAGACTGCCGATCCGCCCATTATTCCCGCCATATGAGGTTCCTTGTCGTCAGTAACGGGAAAGATAAACGACAAACAGCCGGGACTGTGACCTGGTGTGGCAACAATCCGGAAAACCTCATTCCCTACTTTAAGTCTCATACCATCATAAAGGAAGATATCAACAGACTGAGGTCTGGTGCTGATATATGCCCATTCCGAGGGTACCGTCTGTAGCATATTCCAGCCGGTCAGACTCATGGCAACCTTTGCATCAGGACAGACATTTTTCTTGAGGTAACTAACTCCGCCATAATGGTCAAAATGTTCATGTGTAATTAATATCAGCTTAATTTTAGAAGGGTCTAATCCAATTTTCTTCATATCCTCAACCATCATTGAAATATCAGTATCACCGATACCGGTATCTATCATTACAAGTCCGTCACCGGAATCTATGATAAAAGAACCAACCGTGTTTGTTCCGACAAAATAGAGGTTATCGAACAGCTTTACCGGTTTAACTGATCTGTATGGTGGGGAAAAGGAGCGGGGTAGTTCCTTCGTTCCGCCAGGTTCTGCAACAAAGGGTGCAACAGATTCCGGGACTCTCACAGCAGCTATTGCTTCGTCGATCGTAACATAGTCTCTCGCAGATTTATCAGCAGGTCGCTGTTGTCCTGTAATTTTTTTCCCGGTATTGCAGGATCCCATAAACATGCACGAAAGAATTAACACAAGGAATGATACTTTTCTCATTGATCTTTTTTTTTCAAAAGTTACATAAAAAGTAGTTAATTACGGGACCCCAATCTGATTAGGATCATGGAAGGAAAAAATTTAAACCTCTTTCTCAAAAACCACCCTGTCCTCATTCAGACCTGAATAATCCCTAATGACATTAATCCCGTTTTCATTTTGTTCCCCCAGTAATGTCATCCCGATCTTGTTTTTATGGAAGTTAACAGACTTAATATTTATTGGTTTGGTTATTGCTTTTATCTTATTGATATCGTGCGATTTTGCA
>JAHEYW010000127.1 GCA_023251395.1 Bacteroidales bacterium | reverse complement strand
GAATTTAAGTGTAACCTGACCATCATTGTCTGTCGAGGAAAAATTCTGGTAATCAGTGTCACTCTCCTTTCTGAAGATCGGATCATATTCCTGAGGATCATCAGCAGGTATTTTAACACCACTTGCCCTGATATCTTTGAATGGGCCGATCTTTTTTCCATTGTCATAAACATAAATCAATCCCTCTTTGTCTGAAGTGACAACAGTAACCAGTGATCCTATCGGTGATATCTGGACTGACGATTTATTAAAGACAGGCTTCTCTCCTTTATCTATTGAAAATACAAATTTTCTTGTTGCATCATTATTTGACTGAGCAACAGTAAACTGTGGAAGCAACAAGAGTGAAAATGCCAGATATTTAATTATTGTAGTTTTCATATATATCAGAGATTTAACTCTCTTAATTATCCAATCCAAAAACCAATCTGATTCAAAAAGAACTTAAAATAAAGAGTTTTTAAATTTAACGGAAAATGCATTCATTTTGATAGAATAGCTTGATATTATTTAATAGTTTTGCCTAATAATGAAGTACTTTTTATGACAATCTCAGAATATATTGCTGATCAGCTTGTCAGGGCGGGTGTTCATTATGTATTCGGACTTCCGGGAGGTCCATCCATACCATATATGGAAGCATTCAGGGCAGCAGGTATTGAGTTTATACTTACTTCAAATGAAAGTGCTGCAGCGACCATGGCTGATGTAACCTCAAGACTTACAGGAATACCAGGAGTTTGCCATTCAACATTCGGACCAGGTGCCACAAATATTTCAACTGGTGCAGGAGAAGCCTTACTTGACCGGTCACCGGTTATTATTTTTACCAGTGAAGTCAGTGATAAATTGTTGAGCAGAACAACACAAATGAAAATTGATCACCAGAAACTCTTTGAACCTGTTACAAAAAAGAGCTTCAGGATGGATCAGGGAAATGTCAGAGAGGTCCTCAGATCTGCTTTTATGATCTGCCGTGAAGAATATCCGGGCCCTGTACATATAGGACTTCCTTCGGATATTGCAGAATTGGAAATTGAGGCAACCGATATTCAATTCCCTGCCAGTGAAAAGATAGAATATGAAAATGATATTGCTGCTGTAATAAGCACTCTGGAACGTGCGAGGCATCCCCTTATTGCTGTTGGTCTGACAGCAGCCAGAATGGGGGCAGGTAAAAAATTGCTTGAATTTCTGAAAGAATGCAGTGTCCCTGTCGTACTGACACCTATGGCAAAAGGACTTTTACCTGAGAACCATAAATGTTATGCAGGCGTGCTCTTTCATGCATTAAGCGACTACCTCGAGGATATTTATGAAAAAACAGACCTGGTAATTGGCCTGGGTTATGACCAGGTAGAGTATAATTATGAATCCTGGATGCCTGACGTGCCTTTATTGCATTTTAATACTATAAGGACAGATCTGCCATCCGGACCAAATGTGACAAGCTTTTTTGGAGATCCTGACGACTGGTTCAGGCTAATGAAGAATTTAAACAAAGGATCCCTGTTGTTTGATCGGTCGGTCATCGAGTCGGTTAGAAATGAGATGCAGACTGTTTTTAACGGTTTTTCGGGACACTTTGGACCTGTAACCGCACTTAGGATACTTAAGGAAGAATTACCCGTCGATTCTATAATTACGGCCGATGTTGGTTCTCATCTTCATCTGGTTGGCCAGTATTGGGATACACCTGCACATGATAACCTTATAATGACAAATGGCTGGTCTTCAATGGGTTTTGGATTACCTGCAGCACTTGCAGCTCAGCTTAACAAGCCAGGATCAACAGTGGTTTGTATTACAGGCGACGGAGGTTTTCTCATGGCGGCAGGAGAGGTGGTCACAGCTCTCAGGTATAAGCTCCGGGTAATTATAGTTGTCTTTTCTGATGGAGAGCTTAATCTGATTAAAATAAAGCAATCCTGGAAAAATCTCCGGCTATACGGGACCAGTCTTTATTCAGGAGATCTGTTTATGTCAGAAAGGTTTCTTGGCGTGAGGGTCTTTACTACGGACACTGAAGGATTATTGAGGAAAGCAATTAACCAGGCATTATCTCTTGATGAACCTGTTATAATTAATGCTATTATTGATCCTGAAGATTATAAATGGCTGATTGTAAGACCTGATTAATGTTTTTAAGTATCAGCGTGGTCGCTAGATGATGACTTTGTATATGAAGTCTTCACGTAGAACTGAATATATGCAACTGTCCTTGATCTCACCGTTCTTTATAACATAATTTTTAAAAATGGCTTCACACCTGAAGCCGGCCTTCTCAAGGACCCTTCTTGACCCTGGATTGTCTGCAAAAGGTTCTGCATAAACACGGACAATGTCAAATTTTGAAAAAGCATAAGCAGTAGCAGCTTTAACAGCTTTTGTTATAATACCTTTACCCCAGTGTTCCTCGGCTAAGAAATAACCTATCTCAACATTTTTACGGTAAATATCTTCTTTTGTAACTATTCCTATACTGCCGGCGAGTTCCTGTTCATAAATGATGGCAAAAAACTTCGGTGGATCATTTATAGGAATAACCATATTAAGCCAGCTATGAGCATCTTTTATTGAATAAGGATGGGGAAAACCATCCCTGAGATTATCAGCAATATGCTTGTTGTTTGCAATAATTGCAAGCCTTTCAGCATCTTTTACAGACCATGGTCTGATAACTATTCCTTCAAAGCTGATTTCCATGGGATAACAGATAAAACAAAAAGCCGGAAACTTATTCCGGCTTTATTGGTTATTTTTCTTTTTTAGGTTTGGTTTCTTTCTTTCCTTTAGCTGGTTTAGGAGCCTTTTTGGTCTTCTCAACTTTAGCTTCTTTTTTCACTTTCGGTTCCTTTGTAGCCTTTACCTCTTTCACCGGTTTTACTTCTTTAGCTTTTTTTGGCTCCTTTGCTTCAATTATCTCAACTACTGCAGGAACTGGTTTTATCTCTTTTTTCTCTTTGGGAAGTTTCTTTTCCTTTACTTCGGCCAGTTTTGCTGCCGGAACAGTTTTGATAACAGGTTTTTTATCTTTTTTCCTGCGGCGTCTTACTCCATAGGTGCCGAGAATGATTTTGCCTCTTTTGGACTTTTTATCACCTTTTCCCATAATCAATTGGTTTTATTTAATTTAGAACGTTCGCTATTAAATTGTGGGCAAAGTTATAAAAAATCTTTACTTTTATTGTATAATTTTAGCTAAACTGTATCAGACAGGTTGATTCTGTTAAGTTACTTTTCTGTGATTCCCTTAATTTTATTGAATTTAAAAGTATAAATGCGATGACATATTGTGAATATCTGAAAACACTTAAAGGTGATGTACTTAAACTACACAGTGAGTACCATGATAATCATTATGGTTTTCCTATAAATGACGATAATAAGCTATTTGAAAGATTGATGTTTGAGATTAATCAGGCAGGTTTGAACTGGGTACTCATACTGAAGAAACAGGATAATTTCAGGAAAGCTTTTGATAATTTTGAAATAAAGAAAGTGGCTGCGTATACTGAACAGGATTTTCAAAGATTAATGAATGATCCTGGTATAATCAGGAACAAATTAAAGATCAATGCAGCTATTGAGAATGCCAGAGTAATTTTACGGATACAGGCGGAACACGGGTCCTTTAAAAAATGGATTGAATTAAATGAAAAGGATAACAAAAATCTGAATGACTGGATAAAATTATTCAGAAAGACATTCAGATTCACCGGGGGTGAGATCGTAAATGAATTTTTGATGAGCATTGGAATTTTGCAGGGGGCCCATAGCAAGGAGTGCCATATTTACAAAAAGATAGAAAAATTAAGAAAATCGAAATGAGAAAAAAGGAAAGGGAGATTAAGGATCTCTCAGAAATTGAGACAGTAATAAGCGATTCTGATGTTTGCAGAGTGGCATTTGCCGATGGAGACTTACCATATATTGTTACGATGAATTTTGGTTACAGGAAAGGGAAAAACTCCTGTCTGTTCTTTCACTGTGCACCTGAGGGTCGGAAGCTTGATATGCTCAGGAAGAATAACTTTGTCTGCTTTGAAATGGATACCAGTCATAATATGTACAGGAATGATAAAGCCTGCGACTGGGGTATGAATTTCAGAAGTGTCATCGGGTATGGCAGGCTCTCAATAGTTGAAGATGAGGATGAGAGAATATCCGGACTTGGAAAAATAATGGAACATTACGGAGGGCAAGGGGTATTTAATTTTGATCCGGCAGTTCTGAATAGAACTACAATCCTTAGACTTGATATTGTCGAGCTGACCGGGAAAAAGAGATAATCCTCTATGCAAAAACCCTTGACTGGCCTGGCTTGATGATCAGAGTATTTGTTCTTAATCCAGGTTTATTGTCATGTGCAAACTTATTCCAGCTGTCACTACTGATTATCAGCAGATCATATTTTTCAACTTCCTTGCTGAAATCCTTTAATGAGGAAATAAGTTTTACTTTGCCGCGATTTGAATCGGCTATTGCTGCATAAACTTTTTTTATTTCATCATTCAGATTGACAAGATTGTGTTTGTCAAGTATATAAGCAGATGCCGCGCAGTTTTTAAGAAATCTTTCGGCACATTTTAGAACAAAACTATCCTCCGGTGAGTATACCGGAACCGCTATCGTCCTGATAACTGAGAAATTATTATCAAAGAATATGCCTATCGGAATCCTGACTGCCTTTAGCATTCTTCTTGTTGAACCGTCAAGCACTCCTTTCCTGAATAACCGTTCTTCTCCTTTCAGAGTACCATAAATTCTTCCCGGATTAGTGATCCTTCCTATAACTTGAATGACCTTTCCAAGAAAGCTTCCTTCGTACAGTGAATGAGCTCTTCCAGCTATAACAATGTCATAATTACCTGAATTTGCTGTTTCAATAATGTCTCTTTCTACATCCTGTGAAGGCCTGAAGACCTTTTCTATATCAATTTTAAGCTCAGCGGCTTCCTTAACTATTGGCCGGAAGCTTGATTTTTCATATTCATCAATGTTGTATTTATGGATGTCATTACTCGGAGAAAAATGCAGAGTTGAAATAATCGTTTCTTCCCTGCTTTGTTCTGTCATAGCATTTGCAAGTTTCAGCATTACTTTCCCGTTCTCCGGGTTCCCGAATGCTATCAGGATTCGATACCTGTGAGGTTTTAATTGCAGATCAGGCTGGCCTGCTTTTTCCGGTGCAAACTTTTCAATAAGGTCCAGAGCTGGTCCTGTCATCAATGTTGTTGCCAGGGCCATTATTATCATTATTGTATAGATTTGAGGTGACAGAACTCCGAGATCATATCCAATGCTAAGTACAACAAGTTGCATCAGTCCTCGCGTATTCATGAGTGCTCCGATAATAAGACTGTCTTTCCAGTTCTGTCCTACAAATCTGAGTGACAGTGCACTACCGGCAAATTTTCCTGCAACAGCAGTCAGAATTACAATTCCTGTAATTTTAAGCAGATAAGCGCTGTTAAGCAAGCCTATCTCAGTCCGTAAACCAGAGAACACAAAAAATATTGGCAGGAACAATATTACAGCCAGATCCTCTATCTTTTCAATAAGAATGCTTCTGAACTTAATATTGGGAGGCATAATAAGACCCGCAATGAATGCACCGAGTATTGCGTGGATGCCAATTATCTCAGTAAGATATGATGAGCCCAGGAGTGTTATAAGGAACATTGCCACAACAGGTTTGCTAATACCCTCCTTACTATTGAAAATATCACCGAACCGCGCAAGGAATGGTCTTACAATCAAAAGCATAAAGATGACGTAAATAATAGAGAAGAATATCGTGAATAATGAACTTACAAATGATCCGGCCTTAACTATTGCTATCAGGGATGCCAGAAGACACCATGCTGATATGTCATCTATGGCAGCACAGGTTATTGCGAGCGTTCCGATCCTGTTTTTCATCCATCCTCTTTCCTGAAGGATTCTTGCCAGGACAGGAAAAGCAGTAATGCTCATTGATATTCCGATGAACAGCGAAAATGAAATAAAGCTGACCCCGGCAGGAGCAAAGCTGCTGAAGATATAGTAAGCCAGGATCATGCCGAGGGTGAAGGGGAAAATAATGCTGGCATGGCTTACAAGAAGAGCCTCCGGTGCCCTGTTGGTGATCACCTTAAGATCAACATCCATTCCAACTATAAACATAAAAAGAATTAGTCCGATCTGACTGAAAAACTGGAGACCGTTAAGAGAACTTGCAGGAAACAGAAAACCTGATACTCCCGGAGCAATAAACCCAAGTAAAGATGGTCCAAGGATTATTCCGGCAATTATTTCACCAATGACAGTAGGCTGCCCTATCTTGCGGCACAGGAATCCAAATATCCTTGCAATTGTGATGATAGTTATTATCTGAAGGAGAAGTACCGGAAGCGGGTTTACTATGTTCTGGCCGGTGAGATTACGGAAATGTGTCAGACCTGATACAGTGGTCTGATCAATGATTGTTCCAGGTTTAATAATCCCTAAGGTCTCCCCCCGGAGGACAATAGTGTACATCAGGACAGAAAAGCCTCCGATCGTAAGAATATAGAACAAAAGGTACCTGTAATTCCTGAACATAATAATCCCGTTGACTGCTTTCGGAAAATAAATTTAACTCATGTCCGAAAGGAAACTGAAAGATAATAAAAGAATACCTGTCAAAATGAAAAATTTCGGATGTCATTTCAACTTTTTAAGAGTTGGAATTCTACATCAGACTTTGTATTGAACTGATATTGGATTTATTATATTAACTTTATCGTCAAATAATTCCGGTAATTGGGAAACGAATTAATTGAAAATGAAATATCTGACACCCACAATACAGACTTTAAATGATCTTCGGCTTGCTGTGCTTATTGATGCCGATAATATTCCATATTCTAACGTTAAAGGTATGTTAGAAGAGATCGCAAGGTATGGGACTCCAACTTTCAAGAGGATCTATGGTGACTGGACAAAGCCAACAATTTCTGGCTGGAAGTCAGTTCTTCTTGAAAATGCTATTACCCCGGTTCAGCAATATGGTTATACAAAAGGGAAGAACTCAACAGATTCTGCCATGATTATCGATGCCATGGATATTCTCTATTCCGGTAAAGTGGATGGGTTCTGTATAGTATCGAGCGACAGTGACTTTACCAGGTTAGCAACACGATTGAGGGAGGCGGGTATGAAAGTGATCGGTATCGGGGAGAGAAAAACCCCCCCGTCTTTTATAGTAGCATGTGATAAATTTATATATCTGGAGATTATTAATCAGCCGCCGGTTCCAGTTGAACAACCTGTTAAAATAAAGAAGAAGGGCAGACAGGATACACATGGGAGAAAATCAGAAGAAGTTGATACACAGAGTAATGTCAAAAAAGTACGAACACTTATTGCTTCATCAATAAACGATCTGGCGGACGAAAATGGCTGGGCTTTCCTTGGTGATGTCGGTAACCTTATTCTCAAAAAGCAGCCTGATTTTGATCCGAGAAATTATGGGTTCACTAAACTGACACCACTGATTAAATCACTGGAATTTGAGATAGATGAAAGAGATTCCGGGCGGGATAATATACGGCATATTTATATCCGGATCAGAAAATAATTTAGCCACTTTTACCATAAAAAGTGATTAAAATACAAGATATTATACCCTGAAAAGTTTTTTATATTCAAAAAAAATATGAACTTTGCAACTGTTTTTAACTTAATTTTTGTATTATGAACATTTATGTAGGAAGTCTTCATTTTAAAATGAATGAAGCAGAATTAAAAGAAGTTTTTGAAGAGTATGGCGAAGTAACATCCGCTAAAATCATTTTTGATAAATACTCTGGCAGAAGTAAAGGATTTGGTTTTGTCGAAATGCCAAATGACGCAGAAGCTAAAAAGGCAATTGAACAATTAAATGGTGCTGAAGTAGGCGGAAGAAAAATCATCGTTAACGAATCTATTGAAAGACCTGAAAGAAGAAATTTCCGCAGCCACGGAAATGACCGTGGAAATGACCGCGGAAATGACCGCAGAGGAGGCAGAGAGGATAGGTAGAACGTAATTACAGGTTTTATTACAAAATTTGGAGACTATGAAAGGTACTGTTAAATGGTATGACAGAGTAAAAGGTTACGGATTCCTTCAAACTGAAGATAACAAAGATATCTTTGTTCATCGTTCCGGGCTCGAAGAATCTCACATTGTACTGGATGCCGGACAGGCTGTAGAATTTGAGATTGAACAAAGGGATAAAGGACCTGTTGCTGTTAAAGTAAAAAAGGTCGACTGATTTTACTTTAAATTTAAAGAGAAAGGGCACAGTTCTGATTGTGCCCTTTCTCTTTTTATGAATATCCTGAGCTCATTTGTGTTATAATAACAGTAAAGAATCCTTCGGCATTATCCATTAGAAAAAATAATTTTAAAAGAGATGGTTTGTCCATATTAATTGCGATGTAATTTTTCTAAATTTGTATAATATGGATCCGGGACCAGTTAAAATATTTACAATCAATGATGTACCACGATTAAGGTATATATGTGAGATAATTCTTGGCGATATTCTTGGCTTATCATGGCAAATCGTCACTGATAAGAGAAAGCTTGGAAAGAACCCTGTGATCAATTATTCCGATGATGACCTCAAAGGCTCATTCAGAATATCACCTCGCGGCTTATTATCAGAAACCGGTGTCTCAAAAATTTCACCTGCTGTAACTGAATGGAAAGGATTACCTGTTTTCTTTCAGACCAATGATAATTCAGATCTCCCCTTCGATATTTTTGCAGCTTCATTTTATCTTATTACCAGGTATGAGGAGTACCTTGATTTTGAGGCTGACCAGCATGGCCGTTTCAAGGCATCTTCCAGCTTCGCTTACAGAAATAATTTCCTTTTAAAACCTGTCATTGATCTATGGGCAAGAGAACTGGCGAAAACCTTGCTCATGAAATTCCAGACACTGACTTTCCGCCGTAATGTCTTTGGTGCCATCTTCACAATGGATATAGACAGGCCCTTTGAATACCTTGGGAAAGATATATTCAGATCGATCGGAGGTTTTATTAAGGAGTTTGGTCACAGCTCCGTGAAAGTCAATGAACGATATAAGACTCTTGCAAAGGGAGAGAAAGATCCATGGGATGTATTTGACTATGTCCTGGAAATGATCGGAAAATACAAGACTGATACCAGGTTCTTCATACCAATGGGTGACAGATCTGATTACGATAAAAATCCTTCATGGCATAATGAGGATTACCGGAAAATGATCCGGAAAATTTCCAGTGGCCACAGGATAGGGTTGCACCCATCAGTTGAAGCATCCCAAAATTTGAAAATACTTGGTAAAGAGAAGTTGAGATTACAGAAGATTATTCCCGGAGACATCACCTTCAGCAGATTCCATTTTATTAAAATGATTTTTCCAAATTCCTACCAGAACCTGCTTAAAACCGGCATTACAGAGGATTATTCAATGGGCTTCCCTGATGAACCTGGCTTCAGGGCAAGTATTGCACGGCCATTCTATTTTTACGACATTCTGGAGGATATAAGAACAGATCTCAAAATAATACCTTTCCAGGTAATGGACATGACCCTTATGGAGTATAGGAAATTATCTCCGGAAAGTGCAGATGAGATGATT
>JAHEYW010000323.1 GCA_023251395.1 Bacteroidales bacterium | reverse complement strand
TAATATGCGGCCGAGATCACCTGCAGGAACATCCTGTCAACACCGATGGATGTTTCAACTACAAAAGGCACATACGATTCCCCTTTTTCAGGATCGAAATACTGCAATTTTTTACCACTGTATTCCTGATGTTGTTTCAGATCAAAGTCGGTTCTTGAATGGATTCCTTCGACTTCCTTGAATCCGAAAGGGAATTTATATTCTATATCAGTTGCAGCATTAGCATAGTGAGCAAGCTTAACATGGTCGTGAAACCGGTAGTTCTCACTTCCCAGTCCCAGAGCCAGGTGCCAGTTCATCCTTTTCTCTTTCCATCTCTTAAACCATTCCAGTTCGGTTCCCGGCTTAACAAAAAACTGCATCTCCATCTGCTCGAATTCCCTCATCCTGAAGATGAACTGCCTTGCAACTATCTCATTACGGAATGCTTTTCCAATCTGGGCAATTCCGAATGGAAGCTTCATCCTTCCGGTCTTCTGAACATTGAGGAAGTTGACAAAGATACCCTGAGCTGTTTCAGGACGAAGATATATTTTATTTGTCCCGTCAGATGTTGATCCCATATCAGTTGAGAACATGAGGTTAAATTGTCTGACATCTGTCCAGTTACGGGTCCCTGATATTGGGCAAACTATTTCATTATCAATAATAATCTGTTTCAACTCAATGAGGTTTGAGTCGTTCAGGGCTTTTGAGAACCTTTCAGTTAGTTCATTATATTTAACCTTGTTTGCCAGAACCCTGGGGTTGGTTTCTCTGAATTTTTCTTCATCGAATGCTTCTCCGAATCTTTCTCTTGCTTTTTCTACCTCTTTATTAATCTTTTCTTCAATCTTCGCAAGGTGCTCTTCAATAAGAATATCTGCCCTGTACCTCTTTTTTGAATCCTTGTTATCAATCAGGGGATCGTTAAAGGCATCAACATGCCCCGATGCTTTCCAGATAGAAGGGTGCATAAAAATTGCCGAATCGAGTCCTACAATATTATCATTAAGAAGCACCATACTGTCCCACCAGTATTTCTTGATATTATTTTTAAGTTCAACACCATATTGACCATAATCGTAAACTGCGCTTAACCCGTCATAGATTTCACTTGAAGGAAAAACATAACCATATTCCTTGCAGTGAGCAATTAACTTTTTAAAATTATCATCCTGAGCCATAATTGTTTTTGTTTTACTTAAGGAAGGCAAAAGTAATTGAAAATCTTTTGTTTTACAATGTAGTCTTAGAGGAAGGGAGGGCTGTGAGTTAATGAGTCATATAAAAGGTGTCAGGAATCAATCATAATTTCTATTTGTATATTTACGCTTTGTTTTTATTCAAAGAAAATGAAAAAGAGAACAGATTTTCTGGTAATCGGTTCGGGAATAGCCGGGCTTTCTTATGCACTTAAAGCATCCAGGTACGGACAAGTTACTGTGGTAACAAAGGCCAAGCTGGATGACACAAATACACGATATGCCCAGGGCGGCATTGCTGCCGTATTCAGCGAACCTGATAACTTCGAGAAACATATAAGTGATACACTGATTGCAGGAGGTGGCATCTGTAATGAGGAAGTTGTAAGGATGGTTGTTCAGGAAGCACCTGACAGAATAAAGGATCTTATTAAACTGGGTGTCACTTTTGATAAGAAGGACGACGGAACATATGATCTGGCAAAGGAGGGAGGACATACTGAGTATAGGATCCTGCATCATAAAGACAGGACCGGCGAGAGTATCCAGAAGGCTTTAGTGGAACGGGTCAGAAAAGATCCCAAAATCGAAATACTTGAACATCACTTTGCTATTGAGATACTTACTCAGCATCATCTTGGAGAGGTAGTTAAAAAAAATTATCCTGACATAAAGTGTTACGGCGCTTATGTAGCTGATCTTATTAATCAGAAAGTTATTACCATACTTTCTAAAGTGACAATAGTAGCAACTGGAGGAATAGGAAACGTCTATCTTACCACTACTAATCCTGAAATTGCTACAGGAGATGGAGTCGCTATGGTTTACAGGGCCAAGGGCACAATTGAAAATATGGAGTTTATCCAGTTTCATCCCACCTCTTTATATGACCCTGAAAGAAAACCCTCATTCCTGATCACCGAAGCCTTGCGTGGATATGGTGCGGTTCTGAAAAATATGGCAGGCGAGAAATTCATGAAAAGATACGATAGCCGTGAATCGCTTGCACCCAGGGATATAGTAGCAAGGGCTATTGACAATGAGATGAAGATATGGGGAGACGATCATGTGTGGCTCGACTGCACTCATCTTGACCATGAAGGACTTAAAGATCATTTTCCGAATGTATTTCAGCATTGTCTTCAACGGGGAATTGACATTACCAAAGATATGATTCCGGTAATTCCCTGTGCTCATTATTCATGTGGCGGGATTAAGGTTGATGTCGACGGGCAAAGTAATATCGACAGACTTTATGCACTTGGTGAAGCGTCTTCCACCGGTCTTCACGGTGCAAACAGGCTGGCATCAAACTCACTTATCGAAGCTGCCGTATATGCTCACAGAGCAGCAATTCACTCGGGAGCCAGGGTGAAAGAGCTTACATTTGAAGAGAAGATCCCTGAGTGGGACTATAAAGGAA
>JAHEYW010000126.1 GCA_023251395.1 Bacteroidales bacterium | reverse complement strand
AATTCTGATTGCGGGAAAAATGTATCAAATGATATCTCATAGAAGAGGTAATGCGCAATAAATAAGAAGGCAGTTAATCCCAGAGTGAGTCCGCAGATATTAATAATTACTATGCTTCTGTTTTTAAGGATTGTCCTAAGAGCTGAAATAAAATGAATTTTTAGCACAAATAAAAGATTTTAAATTTTCCAGTATTGCTAAGGTAATTATTATTTATATCCGATCAGTTTAATATGTGACTTGTACTGCTAATATAAAAATCATCCGGAAATAGGTATTAAATTTGCCGGTGCAATAAGATTATGAAAGAAAACGAAATAATCAGTCATTTTAATAATCATCCAAATCTTCAATCTCTTACTGACGCTTTCAGCAATGTCCATCAGAAGAAGATAAGACTTGAAGGACTGACTGGGTCATCAAAAGCTTTTATACTCTCAGGAATATTCCAGAGGACACAGATCACTCATATTGTTGTAATACCCGAAAAAGAGGATGCAGCATACTTTTATAATGATCTTGTATCACTTCTGGGAGATGATGCTGTCTTCTTCTTCCCTTCAACCTACAAAAGATCAGTACAATACGAGCAGACTGAGCCGGCAAATATTGTACTTAGAACTGAAGTCCTGAACCATCTGGCTTCAGGAAAAAGGAAAAGTATTATTGTTACCTACCCTGAATCGATAATGGAGAAGGTCATCAGTAAACCAGACCTGAAGAATAATACCTATTCCATCAAAAAGGGTGATAAAACTTCGCTTGAATTTCTTGAAGAAATGCTTCAGGAATTCAATTTCATCCGAACCGATTTTGTTTATGAACCTGGACAGTATTCTATAAGAGGAAGTATTGCTGATGTTTTTTCATATTCGGCCGACATTCCATACAGGATTGATTTCTTTGGGGAGGAGGTCGATTCAATAAGATCATTCAATACAGATGACCAGTTATCGGTAAGTATCCTTAACCAGGTATCAATAATTCCAAATATCCAGGATTTCTCTGCAGAACAGATGAATAACTCGTTCTTTGATTTTATCCCGCCATCATCATCTGTATGGATCGAGGATACTGATTTCATAAAGGAAAAAATCAATAATATATTCAATCAAACAAGTCAGCGGGAAGACTCAGGACAGATAACTGATAAGAAAAATATTATTATTACCGGGAATCATTTTATTGAGGCTGTTCAGGAATTCAGGCTTGTTGAATTTGGAAGACAAAGCCATTTCATGCCTGATTTAAAGCTTGAGTTTCGCACAGAACCCCAGCCATCTTTCAGCAAAAACTTTGAGCTTCTTTCTGAGAAACTTCTGTCTAATACAGCAGAACAATACACTACTTATATTATATCGGAAAGCCAGTCCCAGATCGACAGGCTCAGAGATATATTTACTGAAATTAATCCAGGGGCGCATTTCGTTCCTCTGCTAATAAATCTTCATGGAGGATTTACTGATCATGATCTCAGAATTGCAGTATTCACTGACCATCAGATATTTGACAGGTACCATAAATTCAGGATCAGAGGGTATTTCACAAAGAGGGAAAGTATATCACTCAAGGAGATAACCGGGATCAATCCGGGTGACTATGTTGTACATATTGATCATGGTATCGGAAAATTTGGAGGACTTGAAAAGATTGAGGTAAACGGGAAAATTCAGGAGGCGATCAAACTGGTTTACAGAGATAATGATATACTATATGTAGGAATACATTCACTTCACAGGATCTCAAAATACAAGGGGAAGGATACTACAGAACCTAAGATCTACAAACTTGGTTCCGGTGCATGGCAGAAGCTGAAACAGGCAACCAAAAAGCGGGTAAAGGATATTGCAAAAGACCTAGTAAAACTATACGCTGCAAGGATGGAGGCGCCAGGTTATTCATTTTCGCCTGATTCATACCTGCAAAGAGAACTTGAGGCTTCATTTATTTACGAGGATACACCCGACCAGCTTTCCACAACGATTTCAGTTAAAGCAGATATGGAGGCTCCTCATCCGATGGACAGACTGGTTTGCGGGGATGTAGGATTCGGCAAAACCGAAATTGCAGTCAGGGCAGCTTTTAAAGCTGCAACTGAAAACAAGCAGTCGGCAATTCTTGTTCCGACAACGATTCTCGCTTTTCAGCATTACAGGACATTTACATCGCGGCTTAAAGATTTCCCCTGCAATATTGAATATATAAGCAGACACAAAAAACCTGCAGAGCAGAAAAAGATACTGGAAAATCTTGAGCAGGGCAAGATCGATATTATCATTGGAACTCACAGGCTTGCCAGCAACGAGGTAAAATTCATGGACCTTGGACTACTTATTATTGATGAAGAGCAACGATTTGGAGTAGCTGTAAAAGAAAAACTGAAAAAGATGCGCGTGAATGTTGACACACTGACACTTACAGCAACACCGATACCCAGAACCCTTCAGTTCTCATTAATGGGAGCGCGAGATCTTTCGATAATAAATACTGCTCCGCCAAACAGGATGCCGATTGTTACTGAGCTTCATGGATACAATGAAGAGATTATCAAAGAGGGCATTGAATATGAGGTAAACCGGAACGGACAGGTATTCTTCATTCACAACAGGGTTGAAAATATAAGGGATGTTCAGGCTTCAATTAAAAGAATATGCCCGAATATAAAATCTGCCATAGTTCATGGGAAAATGGAAGGCAAGGATATCGAGAATGTCATGTTTGATTTTATTCAGGGAGACTATGATGTTCTGATTGCAACCACAATAATTGAATCGGGTCTTGATATTCCGAATGCCAATACAATATTTATAAATGATGCACACCATTTTGGCTTATCAGAGCTTCATCAGCTTCGCGGCCGGGTTGGCAGGTCCAATAAGAAAGCTTTCTGCTACCTGCTTGCTCCCCCATTGACAAATGTTACAAATGAAGCCAGGCGAAGGCTCAAAGCTATAGAAGAATTCTCTGAACTGGGAAGCGGCTTCAACATCGCTATGCAGGATCTTGATATAAGAGGATCGGGAAACCTGCTTGGTGGTGAGCAAAGCGGGTTTATTGCTGAGGTCGGGTTTGAAACCTATCAACGGATTCTCCAGGAAGCAATGCTGGAACTGAAGGAGTCGGGAGAAATGGAAAAAATGACCGATGAAGACAAGGAACCACTACAGGAAGCAGGGGTACAATTCAAGCCAATAGTATCTGATTTTATGATCGACACCGACCTGGAGATTATGTTTACAGATGATTATGTATCAAATATTTCGGAAAGGATCAGGCTTTATAAAGAACTAAATGAGATTAACTCTGAAAATGATCTCATTGCCTTCGAGAATAAACTAAAGGACAGATTTGGTCCGCTTCCCTATCAGGCACAATCGCTCCTCGATATTGTGAGGATCAAGTGGATCGCAATAAGGCTGGGAATAGAAAAGATCCTTCTGAAAAACAATCTCCTTATTGCCACATTTATTTCTGATCCGGAGTCTCACTTTTATAAAAGCCATCAGTTTGTAATGATAATGAATTATGTAAACAAGAAACACAAACAGATGAGTATGAGACAGAAGGAGTCTAAACTAAGCCTGACAATCCATAATATTAGTTCAGTAAAGTCAGCAATTCAGATTTTGAACGATATACTGGAATCGCAAACTTAATGCAATCAGCTGCTAAATAGCTGTATATGGCAATGTAATCTGGAATTATTCCCCCTTGAGGGGGGTTAGGGGGATTTTGTAAGAGATACCTAAAAACAAATTCTGTCTGATTTTCTCTTTTTATTACTTTTGTATAAATTGAAAGTATGAATCTAATTATTGATATCGGTAATTCAAGCACTAAAATTGCAGTTTATAAGAATCGCAAGATAAAATTCAGTTTGAGAATTACTGATCTCTCATCTAAAGAACTTGAATCCTGGTTTACCGGGCATAAGATCAGAAATACTATAATTTCATCAGTCAAAGAACTTCCTGCTTATATTGTTGATCTGCTTACTTTAAACAATAGTTATGTTCATATTCTTACATACAGGTCAAATC
This sequence comes from Bacteroidales bacterium, assembly GCA_023251395.1. GTDB lineage: Bacteria > Bacteroidota > Bacteroidia > Bacteroidales > VadinHA17 > LD21. The sequence goes on along the minus strand of JAHEYW010000126.1, from coordinate 5,702 downwards.
TTCCATTCCTGATTGACTATGAAACACCTGAAACTCTTGGTACAGACAGGATAGCTGCTATTGCAGGCGGCTGTCTTTATGTTAAGCAAGGGAATTTTCTTGTAATAGATGCCGGAACTGCCATAACATATGATTATCTGATCGATAACAGATTTACAGGCGGGAATATTTCACCTGGCATAGACCTGAGATTCAGAGCATTGAATCAGTTTACAGATAAATTACCTTTAGTAAAGAAGAGCAGGGAATATTCATCGCCGGGGCAAAATACAAGTGATGCAATCCTGGCCGGAGTAATCAATGGAGTTGTTTATGAAATAAATCAGTATATTCGCACGTTTAAAAAGGAACAAAGAAACGCGAAGGTCATTTTTACAGGCGGAGATAGTGTTTTCCTTAAAGACAGGTTAGCACAGAAGGTCAAATATATGCCTGATCTGGTGACTGACGGATTAAATTATATTCTGGAGTACAATGCAAAATAAATCAGTTGCAGCACTTTTTATAATCTTCCTACTTACACCTGCTATTATTAGTGGGCAAAAACAGGTTAATTCACCCTATTCAAGGTTCAACATGGGTTCCATTGTTCCAACCGGCTCTTACAGAAGTCTTGGTATGGGTGGTACGGGCGTTGCTATGAGGGACAATAATTCCATTTATTTTGTAAATCCTGCTTCTTACAGCAGTGTTGACACAACTTCTTTTATACTTGACTTTGGCGCGGATTATTCGACAAGTAAACTTTATAACGGAACCAGAAATTATCGGTCTGATGATATGAATTTCGGACATTTCATGATTGCTTTTCCTTTATCAAAACATATTGGTTTTGCTGCCGGATTGATACCAGTAAGTAACGGATATTATAATTTACAGCAAATAACCAAATCAGGAGATAGTAATTACGATCCCATCGCTGGAGAAATCATTTCAACACATAAGGGAGATGGTAGCTTTTCAAATTTCTTTGTTGGATCAGGTGTACGTCTTACAAAAAACATTTCAGTCGGGGCAAATCTTTCCATATTATTCGGTGAAATTGACAGGATAAACCAGTTTGAATTCACAGATGTAAATATGTTTAATCAGTATAATCTGGAAAAACTGAAGATAAAAGGGGCCAATTTAAATTATGGAATCCAATATACAGGATATTTAAAAAATGATTATTTCATAACTGCAGGGGTTGCTTATACTTCTGCTCATAAATATAATTCGGAGTTTATTAAATTTTCTGAAAGATCAACCGCGTACAGCATTTCGGCCTATTCACCAGATACATTATATTATATTTCCTCCAGCTCGAAAGATTCAACTAAATTTCCTTCAACCCTGAGGGTTGGGTTGTCATTTGGTAAGAAAGATAAATTTACTGTCGGTGTTGACTATGTCTACACAGACTGGTCAAATGGCTTTATCCACGGTTCAAACCGCGGGTATCTTACGAATAGCAGATCCGTTCTATTTGGTGCTGAATATGTACCTGATAAATATTCCAATGTCAGTTTACTTAAAAGGGCCAGATACAGAGTTGGCGGACATTTCGCAAACGAATACTTAACAATTAATGGCGCACAGATCAAAGAATATGGAGCCAGTTTAGGATTTGCCACAAGGATGCGCTCTTATTCTCTTTCAGAGGCAACTTTCTTCTTTGATTATACCAAAAAGACAGGGGAATTCTCAAAGGGATTGCATAACGAGAGTATCTACTCGATAGGCCTGAGTCTGAATCTGTATGACTTCTGGTTTGTAAAAAGAAAATATGATTAATTGTGGCTAAACCACATTAAAATCTAATGAATCATTTCAGATAATTCTATCCGGCACTAAGCTGAGAATGTTTGTGCAAAACAGATTATTAATTGCTGACCAATCAAAAAATATCATATAAATACACAAAAGCAGGATTATCATTCTGTTGCGCAATCCTCTTACTTTCCTGTGAAAGAAAGATGGATATTATCAAAAACGCTGATCTCTTTTCCCTGCCTACCACTACTGTAAAGGACTTTAAATCTGTTTTTACAGATTCTACAAAGATTCAGCTCATTCTTTCCTCCTCCCTTATGGAAGGATACACCAGGGTTAAACCGCCATATACTGAATTCAGAAAGGGAATAAAAGCTGAGTTTTATGACGGACATGACCGGCCAGTTGCCACTATTACGTCAAAGTATGCAAAACTACTGGAGGATAAAAATCTCTGGGAACTCAAGGACAGTGTAAGGGCAACAAATGAAAAAAATGAAAAGCTGGAAACAGATCTGCTTTACTGGGATAGAAACAAAGATCTTTTCTATACCGACAGGTTCGTAAGGATAACCAGTGAAGATCAGATTGTTATGGGAATCGGCATGAAATCTGACTCGAGATTCACAAACTGGTGGATAAAGGATGTCAGTGCAACAATCCCGATCAATGATGAAGAGTAAATACCTGCTTATTCTGGAGTTAATCTGGATTTCTGTGGGCATACTTTGTCTTGCAGCAGCTGTAAAATTCATTGTAAAAGCAGATATACCAAAAACTCTTATCAGTTTTTTAATGGCACTGGTTTCTTTTACATTTGCATGGATCAGGCACAATCAGCGAAAAAAGGGTTAATTTTGTAAAATGAACAACTGGCTGATCATACTTATTGCAGTGCTTATTTCAGCCTTTTTTGCAGGCATGGAAATTGCCTTCCTTTCCTCAAACAAGCTCAGGATTGAACTCGACCACAAACAAGGTGCATACGGATCGGGAATAATAAAAATCTTTACAAAAAATCCAGGTCAGTATATTGCCACTATGCTTATTGGAAATAATATTGGTCTTGTAATATATGGTCTGATCATATCCAGGATCTTAAATCCGTTTATCCTGTCATTCATTGATTCCGAAGTAATAACGCTTATCCTTCAGACTATTGTTTCGACTTTGCTTATCCTCTTTGTTGCTGAATTTATTCCCAAGGCTGTTTTTATGATAAGTCCGAACTTTTTTCTTAAAATGTTCAGCCTGCCGACGATTTTTTTCTTTTTTCTCTTTTATCCGGTCAGCAAGTTCACCTTTGTAGCATCAAATTTTCTGATAACCTTGTTTACAGGGAAAAGAGAGACGGAGTCTAACACCGAGGAAATTGTCTTCAGTAAAGTAGATCTTGATCATTTTGTGAACTTATCTGAAAAAAATATTGTTGACACACAGACAGACCACCATAACATTAAAATATTTCAGAATGCACTTGATTTCTCAAATGTAAAACTCAGGGAATGTATGGTTCCGAGAACAGAGATTGAGGCTGTTGAAATCGGTAGCGATATAAAGGTTTTAAGGGAAAAATTCATAGAGACCAGGCATTCAAGGATACTTGTGTTTGAAGGAACAATAGATCATATAACAGGGTATTTTGAACTAAAGGATCTTTATAAAAATCCTCCTGATATAAGGTCTTGTATTAAAAAGCTCACTATTGTGCCTGAAACCATGGCTGCTAATAAACTCCTGAAATTGTTTGCTTCCGAGAAAAAGAATGTTGCCCTTGTTGTGGACGAATTCGGAGGCACATCGGGAATGGTTACTATTGAAGATGTTCTTGAAGAGATTGTAGGTGATATAGAGGATGAGCATGATGTAAATGAGCTGACTGAAAAAGCAGTGAGTGAAAATGAATTCATCTTTTCAGGCCGGCTTGAAACTGATTACCTGAATGAGAAATATAATCTTAACTTACCTGAAGAAGACGATTATGAAACTCTCGCAGGAATGGTATTATTTTACCATGGAAGTATACCAAAACAAAACGATGTAATAAGGATCGGGAATATTGTCATTAAGGTCCTGAAAGTTACCTCTACCAGACTCGACCTGGTAAATCTGAAGAAAGAATAGAGAATATTAAATAATATTTAAAATCTATTATTCCGGTATCAGGCTACACCGTTTTTTCAACTTATAGATCCATTTCACAAAATGTCTTTTGAGGCTTTAGGGTAATCTGAAATCTTTATCAATTAATGGCCTCACCCTAAATCCCTCTCCTTGAGGAGCGGGACTTAAAAAGCTGAATCATAGATTCTTATTCCCCTTCTCTTTCAGGAGAATCTGTCAATAAAAAAGGGGCCCATGAGAGCCCCTTTCATATTCTGAACTAAAATATCTATTCAGTACCGCCTGCCCACCATGTCTTGGATGTGAAGACATTAATGGAAGGAATATTTACAGAGTTTGATTGTACTTCACTCTGTGCATATGGGAACCTCCAAACGAAACCTCCTGATGAAGTTGAATTATTTGGATTGTTCAATGTAAGGAATGAAGGAACTCTTCTGTAGTCGTTATAAGCTTCAATTGCTTCATGCTCATAGAATCCGATGTACTTTTGCATCAGAATTTCCTTAAGCTCATTACCAGGTGTAAGACGTGGAACAACCTGGGTATTGAAATAAGCTGTCCCCTGAGCAACAGTAAGCCCGTGAAAAACAAAGTTAGCTTCAACTGCAGCCTGAAGAGCTGCCTGCCAGGTGGCATTTGAAGTTCTGAATTTAGCTTCAGCTTCGATAAACTTAAGTTCATGATAAGTCATCAAAGGAGTAGCTGCTAATCTTCCGGTGGAAGTGATTGCAGATTGTGAGTATACACCACCCTGAGATTGAGTTGCAGTACCATTCGGAGCTGGTTTATAAACACCACCAACTTTATTGAAATATGCAGCCATTCTCAGAGTATCCTGTCTCGCAACCATCAGGTCATAGAGAGTTTTACTAACTGAAAGGTGAGTTCTGTCGGCAAGGAACTGATACCATGGATTTTCACCTGTAGCTGTTGCCTCATATTTTGCAAATAAGAAATTATCGGCTGCACTTGCAAAACCATTAGGAATTGCTGCCAATGCTTTTGCAGATGATGTATTATCAACATTGGTTAGCCTCATGCTATAGCGTGCAATCAAAGAATAAGCAGCTTTGATCCATTTTGCTTTGGCAGTAGCTGCAGTTCCTCCGTAGATATAGTCACCACTGGTTGAAAATGTAGTAACAGAATTCATTGTAGCAATACCATCATTAAGATATTGAATAATAACCGGGTAAATGGATGACTGTTTATCATAGGTTGGCTGGAGGTTGCTTGCGCCCTGGAGAGCCTTTGACCATGGAACCTGACCCCACATATCTGTCAATACAGCAAGGTTATAAGCTGTCAGAATCTGGGCAATACCTCTCACATAAGGGTTTGCATCTGTTCCTTTAGTTGGATCTGTTTTCTGGATTATATCATTAAGAATCATCAGAACATCATAAAGATTATTCCAGCTATTATTAAATAGAGAAGGTGCTGTCTGACCTACTCTTTTGTCGGCATCAGCAGATTGTGCCCATGTACCGGCACTATGCTCAATATAAACTGTGGCATACCATGCAATATCCGTTCCCGTAGTTTCAAAAGAGGATTTCAGAATTACATCAGGAAGTTCACTCTGGGCTCCCATAACAAGAGCATTGTTACGATCCCTGTTGATAGAATCCATAACATCCTCACTGCAGGCACTTAGCATCACAATGGCCAATGTTATGAACAGTATTTTAAATGTTTTCATATAATAATGCATTTAATTATTTCTTAATTAGAATGTCAGGTTAACTGAAACCCCGTATGATTTTGTCTGAGGCAGTGAAACATAGTCAAAACCTGCCTGTCCGTTACCCATACCTTGT
>JAHEYW010000125.1 GCA_023251395.1 Bacteroidales bacterium | reverse complement strand
AAAAACATATGTACTTTTGTAAACCATAAAACAAATAAAAATGCGAATAATTGATACAACGGGTTTGAAATGTCCTGTTCCTATTATTGAGACTAAGAAAGCACTTAAATTATCTTCTGCAGGTGAGACGTTTCAGGTTATAACTGATAATAAAACTGCTTTTTCAAATATTTCAAGATTCCTGAGTGATAATAAGATTAAATATTCTGTTGCAGAGGAAAAGGGCACATGGAAATTCTCCATAACCAACGAAACAGGATCCGGGATCAGAACATCACCTGAAGAATATTGTGAAGTAAACGAGCCAGAGAATGTTGCGGGTAATTACTGCGTTGTTATTTCATCTGAGATTATGGGGCAGGGAAGTGATGACCTGGGTAGAAAGCTTATGAAGTCATTTTTCACGGCGTTAAGCTGTGTTGATAAGATGCCTGCAGCCATAATGTTCTATAATTCGGGTGTCAGGCTCACAGTTGATGATTCACCTGTCGCAGAAATTCTTCATGAGATTGATAACAAGGGAGTTGAGATATTGATTTGCGGGACCTGTGTTGAATTTTTCGGATTAGGTGATAAGATACATGTAGGTCATATTAGTGACATGTACATGATAACTCAGAAGCTTTCTGAAACAGGTAATATAATTCGTCCCTGATAAGTTCCTGAAAAGCAAAAGATGAAAATTGATCTTCTGACAATGGTTGAGCATGGAGGATGCTCATCAAAGATCCCCCCCGGTCAGCTGGAAGAGGTTCTCAAATATCTTCCTGTAGCTGTCGATCCAAATATCCTGGTAAATATTGACACTCATGATGATGCAGGTGTCTACAAAATAAACGATGATCTGGCTCTGATATTTACAACCGATTTTTTCCCTCCTGTTTGCAGTGATCCTTATGAATTTGGTCAGATAGCCGCAGCAAACTCAATCAGCGATATTTATGCAATGGGTGGAACTCCTCTTCTTGCACTCAACATTATGATGTTTCCGGCCTCTAAGCTTCCCGTGGAGGCCTATTCCCAGATACTAAAGGGTGGTTTTAACAAAGCTGCTGAAGCTGGAGTAAAGATTATTGGCGGACATACCATTAATGACACTCCACCAAAGTATGGAATGGCTGTGGTTGGGTTTATTCACCCCGGGAAACTTACAACAAATGCCGGTGCAAAACCTGGAGATTACCTGATTCTTACAAAACCGATCGGATCAGGAATAATCCTTGCAGGTCACAGACTGGGAATGATAAACGGCAACATCCTTAACGCCGCACTAAACAATATGAAAGTTCTTAATAAAAATGCAGCTGAGGTGGTGCAAAGATTCTCTGTCAAAGGGGCAACTGATGTCACCGGCTTCGGACTTTCAGGCCATGCTCTGAAAATGGCAAAAGCAAGCAATGTATCAATCGAGATAAACATGAATTCAGTTCCCCTTCTTGAAGGTGTCATAAACCTTGCAGATGAAGGATGTCTGCCGGGAGCCTGTTTTACCAACATGGAATATGCAGAACCTGATACCTTCTTTGCAGAGAACCTTGACTATAATCTTAAGATGGCATCCTTTGATGCTCAGACTTCAGGCGGACTTCTTATATCTGCAGATAAAGCAATAGCTGAAAAACTATTAAAGGAGCTGAAAGATGCCGGATCAGTTTCTTCAGCAATAATAGGCAATGTCACACCTAAGAGGGAAAAATTCCTATATTTATCCTGGTGATTAAATAGTTTATTAATCTTTTCCAAAGTTCTGATAAATGAAAAAGATCCTTCATCTGCTGATCTGGCTGATTGCCATGCTGTTTATCGTCATTGTTGTGAAAACTCTGGTATTCAGATCTCACCAGGTCAGAAATGTGAAAGCTGAAATCCCGGATTTTAGCAATGACTGCGTTGTTCATCTTTCAGAAGCTGTCAGGTTTAAAACTGTTTCTTATACCACTGATTCTCCGGTTGATACCTTTGCTTTCGATGGATACAAAAATTTTATTCAGAAATCATATCCTCTGGTTGCATCAAAGCTTACCATGGAAGTATTCAATAACTTCAGTCTTCTGTATACCTGGAAAGGGAAAAATCCTTCTCTTAAGCCAATGATCCTAATGGCACATCTGGATGTAGTACCTCCGGGAGATACTGCCGCGTGGGAAAAGCGGCCATTTTCAGGTGAGAACGACGGTAATTATGTCTGGGGAAGAGGAACACTGGACGACAAAGCTGCAATGATTTCGATTCTTGAATCTGTCGAAAAATTGCTTGGTGAAGGTTATGTACCTGAACGGACAATTTACCTTTCATTTGGTCACGATGAGGAGATAAGCGGCAGGAGAGGTGCAGGAACGATCGCCAGTACATTGAAAGAGAGAGGGATACATGCTGAGTATATTCTGGATGAAGGAATGGCAGTTACAAAAGGAATGGTACCGATGATAAAGAAGCCGGTTGCGTTAATTGGTACAGCTGAAAAGGGATATTTGTCAGTGAAACTTACTGCAGAAATGGCGGGTGGTCACTCTTCAACTCCTGAAAAAGAATCTGCCCTTATCCTGATCAACAGAGCTGTTTACAGGCTGGTGAATTATCAGATGAAACCAAGGGTCACAGGTCCCGTAAATGACTTTATAAATTATATTGGCCCTGAGATGCCATTTTATGCAAAGGCAATATTCGCTAACAAATGGCTTTTTAAAGGGATCATTATGAATATTTATAAGAGTAGCGGTTCAGGCAATGCCCTTGTCAGGACCACGACTGCTCCAACAATAATCCAGTCAGGAGTGAAAGATAATATTATCCCGACCAAAGCAGAAGCAGTGATAAATTTCAGGATACTTCCAGGAGAAACAACAGGAGATATTTTAGTGCATATTGAAAAAGTTGTTGCAGACCCGAGAGTTAAAATTTCACCATTCGATTCCGAGAAATCTGAGGCTACAATTTCTTCACCGGCGAATGCCCCTGGATTCCAATTCATTCTGAAATCCCTTGGCCAGACTTTCCCGGAAGCTGTTATATCTCCGACAATGATGCTTGGCTCATCAGACAGTAAACATTTTACGGCCATTTCAGATAATATCTACAGGTTCGCACCAATAGTAGTCAACTCTGAAGATATGGCCAGAATACACGGACTAAACGAAAGAACTTTAATTAGTGATTTCAAAAGGGGAATAGGATTCTATTACCAGCTCATCCGGAACAGTAACTAAGCCCAGGGTTCAGGTTCAAAGTTCAATGTTCAAAGTTCAGAATCGAATAAATCCCCTCCTTGGAGAGCCTGCCCCGACCGAAGCGTCGGGGGGTTAGGGGTGGGTTTTAAGTTGAAGGGACAAAGGGACAAAATGAAGAACTTACACAGAGGAAATCCGGAGAAGTCACAGAGGTTCACAGAGAATGCAAGCCCAACTCCCAAATCCGAAATCCGAAATACTTAATCAATCCATCTCCTCGTCCTCATCATAATTTTGAATCTTGCTCATGTGGTTAATCGAATCTGCATCCATGACCCACATTCCTCTTCCATGGGTTGCAATAATTATCATATTATCACGGGGGTGGATTGCAAGATCATGAACATATGAAAAGGGTAATGTTCCAAGGACATCCCATTTTTTGCCGCCGTCTTTTGAGACAAAAACACACCCGTCGGTACCAGTATAAAGAATGTTCCTATTAACCGGGTCTTCCCTAATTACATTTACTGGCCCGACCGGTATATTGCCAGTAATATCACTCCAGGTATCACCAAAATCCGTTGATTTCCAGATATATGCCTGGAAATCATCATCTCTTCTCCCTGACTGGGTCATATATACAGTACCAATGTCATATTTAGAAGCAACAATCCTCGATACAAATTTTTGTGGGACAGTGCCATTCCTTATCTCCTTCCAGGTTTTACCACAATCCTTTGTTCGCCAGATTCTTCCATCATCAGTACCGGCATAAAGAAGTCCGAAGCGCAGAGGTGATTCATCAAGGACTGAAATTGTCTGGTAATTGATATCACCTTTTTTATTCGGATCATTGTATGATAGGTCAGGACTTATGTATTCCCATGTGTCACCTCTGTCCTTTGACATCATTACATACTGCATTCCATGAAAGATAATATTGGAATTATGTTTTGAAATTATCGATGGTGCTACCCATTCTCCTCTCAGAGGGGTCTCCTCCGGAAACGTTTTTGGTAACAGATATTTGACATCTTTTGGGTAAGTGGAAATTTCTGCTCTTGCAAGTGCTCCGTAAAAGGTGCTTGAATATATCGTATTATTGTCTTTTGGGTCAATTGCATGTGTACTGCCCTCCGCACCAAGAGTATTCGTGAAATCCACAGGTCTCACTTTATCTTTTCCTCTGGAAAGGTCAACTGGAGCATAGAAGCTATGATGATCCTGAATAGAACCCACCACCCTGAAAGGAGTACTGAAATCAAAAGCAACATTATAAAACTGAGCTAGTGGAAGTACATTGATAGGATGTTTCCAGGTCTTTCCTTTATCATAAGAAATTGTAAGACCGCCATCCTGAACATTAAGAAGGTAATTGGGGTTTCCCGGATCGATCCATAAGCCATGGTGATCAAGATGTGGTCCGGCAAGTGACCTGAATGTCTTTCCCCCATCGGTTGACTGGTTAAGCATCAGTCCCATTGTATAGACAGTGTTCTCATCAAGCGGATCAACTCTTACCTGGCCAAATACCCATCCATAGGTTGCTGAGTGGTCTTCCATGAATCTTTTCTGTTCCGGTGTAAGTCCGCTCACCTGTTTCCATGTAGTCCCGGCATCATCGGTCCTGAAAACTGTGGCTCCTCTGATAACATCCCTTTTTTGCCTTCCGTAGGAGTCTCTTTCACCAGGGTTGGCTTTATAGGCAATCTCATAAATGTCGACATAGGCATATAGCACTTTTGGATTCGACAGGGCAATGTCAATTCCTATTCTCCCTCTTCTGTTTGGTGCAGGAAGTCCATCGTTTATTTTGGTGAAATTCTTTCCTCCGTCAGTTGATTTCCAGATCCCGTTGTTTACTGTTGTCTCATAAGTTCGGGGGTCATTCCATTTAAGACGCATTCTTTCCCACGTTGTACAGTAAATAATATCAGGATTAACCGGATCCAGTACTATGTCATAAGCTCCTGTATTTTTGTCTACATAAAGTATCTTATTCCAGGTTTTACCACCGTCAGTTGTTTTAAATAATCCTCTTTCTTCATTTGGTGTCCATTCATGTCCGGTTGCCGCAACATAAACAATATCAGTATTCTGTGGGTTAACCTTAATTCTACCGATTGTAAATGTGTTCTCAAGTCCCATCAGTTTCCATGATTTACCACCGTCAGTAGTTTTAAAAACTCCGCATCCGGGGTTTGAACTTCTGAAAATGTTTGCTTCACCTGTTCCCACCCATACAACATCGGGGTTTTTTGGATCGATTGCCAGATCACCAATGGAAGCTGTTGGCATTCCTTCAAAGACAGGAATAAAGGATGTAGCTTCATTAGTTGATTTCCAGACGCCACCTGTAGCTGAGCCGACCCATATGGTGAAATTTTTTCCATGAGGTACTACAGCTTCAACATCTGTACATCGGCCGCTAATGTTTGTAGGACCGAGATATTGCCAGATAAGATTTTTAAATGGGGACGCCTTGGTCATCTCGGCCTGCTTTTCCAGCAGGGATACTTTTTCCTTGCCGTCGGTCAGTGGAGATTTCACCTGTGCTTTCAGCGTTATTGAAACTGAAATTAATACACAAAATGCACTTATTCCAAGGATTGCTGATTTCAAACTACTGGATTTCATATGTAAAATTTTTAATTACACAGAGTTACACAGAGATACACAGAGTTTCACAGAGCTCTGTGTCTTTTTATCCTCCGACTTCGCCGGACGAAGCCCGGCTATGTCGGGCGAAGTCCGGAGCTTTAGCGAATGAGGACTCTGTGTAATAAATATTGAAGTTAAATTATTTAATCGAAAATTGTCTCGAACTGTTTATGTTTTTTTGCTTCAAAACAAAGCCTTATCTGGTCTGCTGATGTTCTGCTTCGTGAAAGAGGAGGAAGGTCGGCAGGATCAAAGAATTCAGCGCCGAGAGTCTCCGTATTTTCTACGAAAACCTTTTCCTCCAGTTCACACTCAATAATAATCTTATAGATGGTATAAGGTAACTCACTAGCATTGTGCCGGTTTGCCAAATGGATTGCGATTATCCTTAAAGGCTGAACCTTTGCACCTGCTTCTTCCAGACACTCCCTTACAGCTGATTCGGAAGGGGAGGAGTTAACGTCGGCCCATCCTCCGGGCATTGACCATCGGCCATCAACTTTTTCTTTTACCAGGAGTATTTTTCCATCATTTATTACAGAAGCCCTGATATCCACCTTTGGTGTCTGATAACCAGTTTCAGAGGCAAATAATTCTCTAATTTTTTTATGGTCGATTTCAGTGTATTCATGTAATATTTCGACTGACAGATCACGGATCTTTATATACCTGTCACGGTCATAATCAGTCGCAGAAAAAGCAAGACCGGCCTGTGCAATGGATTGTAATTCCTTTGCCCAGTGTAACCATTTGTATTCCATCGTGTTGTGTGTTATTAAAGCTGAAAAATGAATGCAAAATGTAACAAAAACTTAACAAAATATTCAGCCTTTTTACAGCAAGGCTAAATACCTTTGACCCAAATATAATCAAGAATAACTCCATGCAGGATGAGTTCTTATAAATAATAGATGAAAAGTATATGATTTATTTATACATTGTTATTGGTCTTGTTCTGGTATTCGATTTCATTAACGGATTCCATGATTCCGCAAATTCAATAGCCACCGTTGTCTCCACCAAAGTACTTTCACCTTTTGCAGCAGTAGCTTTGGCTGCTGTTTTCAATTTTCTGGCATTTCTTATTTTCCCTCTTAAAGTTGCAACAACGATAGGAAAGGGAGTGATTCATCCTGAGATTGTATCTCTTGACCTTATCGCTTCTGCAGTTATAGCGGCAATAACATGGAACCTTATTACCTGGTGGCTTGGACTTCCATCGAGTTCATCACATACTCTGGTTGGGGGACTAATCGGAGCTGCTGTTGTCGGACATGGATGGAGTTCGGTTGTTTTTGCCGGGGTCATGAAGATAGTGATCTTCATCATTGTATCCCCATTACTGGGTTTTGTGCTTTCTTTTATTATTTCAATAATTGTAATGCATTTAGTTAAGAGAAAGACTCCCTTTGGTGTCGATAAGCATTTCAGAAGATTACAACTGTTATCTGCCTCTGCGTTCAGTTTGGGCCATGGTGGTAACGATGCCCAGAAATCAATGGGTATCATATGGGTAGCGCTCCTTGCAACAAGCCAGGTTACCAAGGACACGCCGATAGCTCTCTGGATTGTTCTGTCCTGTCAGGCAGCAATAGCACTAGGAACACTTTTTGGAGGGTGGAGGATAGTGAAGACGATGGGCCAGAAGATAACCAAGCTTAAGCCATTTGAAGGATTTTGTGCTGAGGCTGCAGGTGCATTAACCCTCTTTGGCGCAACTCATTTCGGGATACCTGTCAGTACCACACATACAATTACGGGTTCGATAATGGGTGTCGGCGCCACAAAAGGGCTCTCAGCAGTAAAATGGGGTGTAACAACCAAAATTTTCTGGGCCTGGATATTAACAATACCAATATCTGCTTTGATTGGTGGATCTATTTTCCTTCTTATCAATCTGTTCCACTGATTGCAATTCGTAGCATTTCCCTTTAACAAGATTTATAAGGCAACTCTTCAGGATACTCCTTAATTGATTTTCTTCTCTTATTCTTTTTGCCAGCAACCCTGGTGAATTTGTTTTAGATAAGTATTGGGACTCATGAAAATGAAATTGCAAACCGCTTGAAAATCAATTTGGCTTTATACATGATTCCCGATACTCAGTTTGTTTTAAATGAAATGCAGCATCAGACTTAGAATTCCATTGTAACAGAATTGAAACAATTAATTAACTGCTGTGGAACAGCTATGTAATATGGTTGATTTATTTTTGTATCAAAGAAAAACTCAAAATAAACTGACGAAAATGAAAAACCTTTTTTTAATCTCAATTCTGACCTCATTAACCTTGTATGGATATTCCCAGACTCAGGTTATTGACTCCCTGAAAGAAATTATTGAGAATCATCAGGGAAAACTCAATGCCCTGGATGAGCGTGTGCTTACGAACGAATCCGATCTTTCGAAACTGAATAAAATTAAATTATCAGGATATGTACAGGCACAATGGGAAAACTATGGTCATGACCTTTTCTCAAATTATGGTGCTGAGAATACTTCTTATATAAGAAGGGCAAGAATTAAATTTACATTTGAGGCAACCGATGGAGTAAAGCTAGTGCTTCAACCTGATTTCAGTACAGGTAATGTTGCCCTGAAAGATGCCTATGCAGTTGTTAATATTCCAAAACTGAAAGGCTGGACTGTATGGGCTGGTCAGATGAGCCGACCTGATTATGAAGTTGAATACTCTTCCTCCTCAAGGGAAGTTATGGAACGTTCCCTTCTGGTAAGATCAATTTATCCGGGTGAACGTGAAATTGGTGCAAAACTTGAGTATTCAGGTACCTCATCACCATTGATGTTCCAGTTAATGGTAATGAATGGCAACTTCACAAGCACAAATAATACAACCATTGCAAAAGACATAGATTCCAGAAAGGATCTGATGGGCAGATTGGTATATTCATTAAAGATGTCATCCTCGGGTATTGGGGTCGATCTGGGTGTAAACGGTTATTATGGAGGAAGCAGGGCAGCAAAGAATATTTATGTCAAAAACTCTGATTTAACACTAGACAGCCTGTCAATGGGAGACTACCTTAAGAAACAATGGGTTGGAGCCGAATTCAGGTTATATGCAGATTTTCTTGGTGGACTTTCATTAAAAGGTGAATATATAGCCGGAACGAATTCATTTCCGAGTACAACAGCTTCACCGGCAGCCAATGCTACAGCAGCCACTAAATTAGCTTCAGCTAACCTTTACAGGAATTTTTCAGGATATTATATTTATCTGATCAAAAACATCGGAAATAAGAATCAGGCGGTTATCAGATACGACTTCTTTGATCCTAATACCAAAATCTCAGGTGATAAAGCAGGTAGCAGTGACATTTCTTATAAAACTATTACACTCGCATGGCAGTATTATCTGAATGACTTCATCAGGATCACTGCTCAATATGCTATCCTGAATAATGAGAAAAGTGCACTTGTAAATAATTACATGGGGGTTTCTGGTCAGGAATTGAAAGACAATACTTTCAGTCTAAGGATACAGGCAAAATTCTGAAAATCTGCTTATTAAATTACAATTTACATCAAAAATCAAATAAAAGAAAATGAAAACTTTAAAGAATTTATCAATAGCCTTTGCAGTCGTATTAATTTCTACTGCTGCAGGATTCTCACAAGCCAAAATTACAGTTAAAGGCTCAGATACAATGGTTATCCTTGCGCAGAAATGGGCAGAAACTTATATGAAGAAGAACCCAACAGCGGTTATTCAGGTCACTGGTGGTGGTTCAGGAGTTGGAATCACTGCCCTTATCAATGGAACAACAGATATATGCAACGCGAGTCGTCCAATGAAACCTACCGAAATAGATAAACTTAAAGCCAGGTATAATGTTCTTGGAGTTGAGATTCCATGTGCAAAGGATGGCGTTACAATTTTCCTCAGCGAAACCAATAAGGTC